>CAZIKD010000027.1:0-13210 GCA_964539725.1 uncultured Candidatus Bathyarchaeia archaeon
TAAATGCGATAAGCACGGTTACCAAATAAGCTACCCTCAGGGACATATGATGAGAATAATATGCCCAAAATGCGTCCAAGACTAACTCATAAAACTAATTCACGCGCGCGAGAAAGCGCATAAAAAAAGTGTTAAAATCAAATAAAAACACCAATCACGCGTGCTGAAGGTATTAGTCGAGAAATACTAATGAGGATTTCTAATAACCTCCTTTCCGGTTTTTGAGAGTATTTAACCCCTTATAAGTAAAGGTCCAGTCAAAACTTGAGTTCAAAGGTTTTTCGTAATCACGCGCCTCTTAATTTCTCTAAATGAACCAAACAAAATGTAGACCTTAAATTAAATAGATGATAATAGCAATCGCCATAGATATTATTTATATTAAATAAATAACAATATTAGTGAATAATAATCATGCATACTATTAGTCAATACTTATTAATGCAGTAATATACGATGATATTAAGAGGTGCTTTAATGGGAGGAAGGGGTAGGGCTGTGAGTTGGGCAGTCGGGGGAACCATGATAATAATTGCAGGTTATTATCTAGTCAATGCACTTTTTTTCCTAGCCAACTTCGCAATAAAATAGAGAGAAACCAAGAGTATCTCAACCCAACTAGGCCGAAGATGTTCGTAGGCTGACCTAAGTATTTCATTCATTAGGTGGAGTAGCACGGATTCAAAACACGACTAAGCGTACGCGATTTACTAATTAGAGGAAATAGTCTCCCGGTACAGCCGATCCCAGGACTCCGCAACCTTCTTAGAATCGTGCTCCTCCGGGAAATCGCTTATTGTTTGATTATCTCGGAGAACCGTAAGTCCCCGGGAGAGGCACTCCAACGTGGTCTTACTAAGAAAGTCATAACCCGACCTAGGCAATATCTCCCCGTTCGCCCGCTTAACGTCAACATAATACCTGTAATCAGCCATTACCGCTGGAAGATCCTGATAAGGGCTACCCCGAGGAATAATGTCAAGGTGAACCCCATACCTCTTAGCTATCCCCCTGGCTAAATCGTCGGCGTCGTGACTAAAGGTGAACGCCCGATTGCCCTCTAATGAGAGGAGTGGCTTGAAATGATCCCGATCAATCGGATTCGGAACATAAACCACAGATCCCGGGGCCCCCTGTAAGAGATCATGAGTAGCTACTATCACCCGAGTCGCTTCTCGATAAACGTGTTCCTTCTCCTTCCACCGGCCTCGTATATCGGTTCCGTGATAATGTAAAATAATGGGGGAACCTAGTGGTTTGAGATATTTTAGGAATCGATCCCGGGCGTGAATATGAATTAGATCAGCTCCATATGTCTTGAGCAAGGTCTTAATGTAGTAAAGGACCTTATTATTCGAGACATATTTAGCGGGAGTAAAATGAAATGGATCATTTTTACCATAAACCGACATATCAAATCGATAATAAGGCCGCGAGGATAACTCCCTGATAATAAGGGACCCTACCCCCGCCGTATTGTTAATATGAAGAATCTTAAAGACTTCAACCAAATTCTAAACCTCCGAGAGTCACGCGAGTAATCGCTGAACTTTAATTCAATATTATGTAGATATTAATTAATATAATCTTAGTAGACTCCATCAATAAGATTTATATTAACTTGTCTATATATGATTATATGGTTGAGACCTGGACCGCGCGCGCTCTCCTTGAGTGAAAAAATGAATACGCTAGCGATCGTGCGATTGAGGTGGTTAAATCCCCAGCTCTTGTAGATGCGATTTCATTAACCCCCAAACACATCTACTAATAAGGTAAGACCCTTGGAACGGCCCTTAGAATACTCGGTCATTTACGGGATGAAGGATCCTCAAAGGATCATGAGATCTAATGAGGGTAAAGCCCGACTCGATGAGCGTACATTAACCCTACAGCCAACTCATGGCAAGAGTAGAGAAATCCCATATTTCGAGATCTTTGAGATTAATGAGGAAGATTACAGAATAGCCCTAAACCTTGGTTCAGGCGAGGAGGTAACTATAGCTCAGCTAGGCTACGAATATGAGAATTTTCTAAAAAACCTGTACAGGTTCCGGGGTGAATTGCTACTTCGCTACATGCTCATGGATGAGGGCTGTATAGCAGCTGACATCGAAGCAAATTACAGGTATATTAGCCCGAATAGCCGTCGTCAAGAGGGGGTATGCGAAGCAAGGGTGTACGAGTCCGCGGTAGTTGTGCTGCCTGAGAAGGCGGACCCTATACGGATCCCCCTCTGTTATCTCAAGAGCTCCGTGAGGGAGGAGTATACCTATACGCTGTCGGTTGATGTTGGTGAAACGCTGATCCTATCACAGATGGGTGAAAAGACCGATTACTTCGGGAGGAGTCTCTCGAAGGCCCTCGCGGGCGTTGAGATTCGCTCTCAAGGGCTACTAAGTACCCTGGAGCCCGGCGCTGACCCAACTGCCGTTAGTAGAGCTGCTATGCTGCTAGGGGACGGAAAGGCCGTCTCGGGCAAGGATATACAGACCATTTCGGCTAAACTCTGGAAGGAGCTTGAGGAGAAGCTCAGGGTGGTGGGGCTCAGCGATGAATACGATTACCTGAGGGGGCTCTCAAGTCAGGGGGAGATTAGAATCGGCGTCAAGAGGGGTCTGAAGGGTGACATGACAGGGGAATACGTTTGGTTCATGGCACCAATCTACAGTTCTGATCCCCGTCAACCAGGAAATGCAGTTGTGCTCGAGGCGGCTTCAGATGAGACCTCAGGGAGAGCAACCTACCTCTTCAGGATCATGGATAGACGGGAGTATAAGGAGGGAATAACCAAGGCCCAGCTCGAGGATAGAGTCAGGTCCTTCATGCATCTATTAAATCGCTGCCTGATCGAGATCAACTTCCGTAGAGAGCCCATCTACCTCACAGAGGAGAAACTAAGGGAACCTGACTACGAGAGATATTTATACGCCGCAAAAAGGTTACCTGGTCTCGGGATTCTCCGCGAGAACTTCGTCGGCCGCGTAGCTCACTCCTCACCGGAAAAATGGAGGTCAGAAATCTATGCTCTCCTCAAGTTTAACGCCGAAAGCGTGAATAATTCGGAGAAATGGGGGAAACAGTGATCGAGAATGCCCGGATACAAACATCCATGCAAGTATTGTGATAAACTCGTCTCCTCAGATGACAATGTGTGCCCCTACTGTGGACGTGTTAATCCGACCGGCCCCATTAGGTGCCCACGTTGTAAACACCCCATCATAGAAGGGCAGAGACTATGCAGCTCCTGTGGTCAGTCACTAGAGGTTAAGTGCCCCAGCTGTGGGCAGGTCACATTCTTCGGAGATTACTGTAAGTCCTGTGGCAAGAGAATAGTTGTCACCTGCCCCAACAAGAGGTGCACCCAGGAGCAGCCTCCCATAGGTGATAAATGTATAAAGTGCGGAAAACCACTCAGAGGGTGATAGATATGCCGATGCAAGCCTTCACTAGAAATTATGAGGATAACAGCACTGAGGCTGGGTTCCAATTCACATTCTACTGCGACTTATGCAGTGACGGGTACAAGACCTCGTTCATCGAGTCGAAGAGTAACAAGAAGGCCGGATTCCTACGCGGCCTAGGCAGAGCAGTCTCAATCGGGGCCGACGTAATAGGTCACGGAGGAATAGGAGGCCACTTCGAGAGTGGTACCGATATCCTAAGCGAAAGATTCCATGGTATGTCCCCCGAGTGGCAGAAGGAGCACGAAGATGCCTTCAAGATCGCCCAGAACGAGGCTAAGGGCCACTTCCAACGTTGCCCTAAGTGCCGTAAATACGTGTGTGAAACCGATTGGAATGAGCAGGACGGACTCTGTGTGGAATGTGCCCCACGTGAAAACGTTGAGGTGACCGCTGCCCGTGCAGAGAAGATGGTCACAGACATCAAGAAGAAGGCGGAGGATACAACGGTCTTCACAGGGGAGATCGAGCGCAGGCAAACCATCTGTCCGGAATGCGGTAAGCCCTCCGGCGGAGGCAAGTTCTGCAATAGCTGTGGTGCACCGCTTACCTTAAACAAATGCCCGAAATGTGGGGCTAAGAACACCGCTGGTACAAGGTTCTGCGGGGAGTGCGGAACGAAGCTCAACTAAGTACCTGCGAGTTTAGACGATTTTTCTCACTATTTGCGCGCGGTTGGCTCATGTTGACCTCACGGTCAGCGGCTTTTAAGCATGCACGCACACAATCGGAAGACTTTTTTATGATGATATTAAGACTTACTCAGAACACTAATGAGAGCTACGGCACCATACCAAAACGAGATCCTGAAACTATTACTTCAATACGGCAGACCGATGTCTCTAAGACAGATAACTCATAACTGCACTCTCACATACCACCAGGTAGCAAGCTGTCTCCTCGCCCTCAAGACAAAGGGCTACGTAAGGAAAGTAAAAGTCGGGGTCTATGAGGTAACAGAAAACGCTAAACTCGAAGAGCTCTCCCCCGAGACCCAAATCAAAATTCTAAAACAAAAGATTAACCAACTCGAGAATCTTATAAATACCCTTTTAATGAGAAAATAAATGTGTTAACTAGGTCAATTATTCAGATGTAACCTGTTTTTCGCGCACACTCTTTAGGGGCTTGCCACAATCTGGGCACACTAGATAATCTTTTGGGTGACTAATATTACAACTAGAACAATATTTCATTTCCTGCTCCTTTAAAATAATCTCTCTTTTTGTACCCTCCTGAGCAAGTTGAATAATCGACCCTAAGAATAAGGATAATAACATCGGCCAGCCTATGCGGTCGATGCTCCACAATCTTGCTACAGTACCCCCTGTAGCTATCAGGATGGCCCCAATTCCGGTGGACAGTATAATGTAACCTAGTCGATAGAAACGTAATCCAATGTACGAAGAGATCAGGAAGGCGACTAGAATAGGTAGGTAGTTATATTTTGTTTCGAGCATTGGAAAACCATATTCCCAGCCTACCAACGTGCGAGTGGACGTGAGATCTGAGATTATTGCAGCTCCCATGAACCCACTAGTGATTCCTATCGATGTCTTTTCGTACACAATGAATATTATTGCTATGATAATACCCGATATGATAGATAAACCCCCTATCAAAACAACGTCACTAAAAAACCCAAAAGCTACGAATATGCGGTTGCCAATGATCGTGCCCACAACGAATCCTGACAATGCTATCATAGCACTATGAATTTTCCATCCGATAGAAGTTATGGTGAAACCTATAATTATGATAATTACTCCGGCCAATAAATTTGGAGATAGCATTATTGATATTTCACCAACAAACTGCGTGTATATTTAAATATTCTTCAAAAATAATAATATAATAACCTTATTTCTCCTAAATAACTACAATAAATATTAAAACTAACTAGCTATACTTCTAACCGCATCGCATCCGATTGAAAGATTCTATAAACCATTAACACCGACTCTATCTCAGGAGATCGATAAGTTGGAGAATCTAATCATCACGTCTGCCATAACCGGCGGAGAGTATGTCTCGAGGAAAGACACTCCATACGTCCCAAAAACAGTCGACGACATCGTAGGCGAAGTAGTGAGAAGCGTCGAAGAGGGGGCATCAATAGTACACTTACACGCAAAAAACCCAGAGACAGGAGACGCCTACTCGGGAGACCCAAACCCAATTCTAAAAGAATACATCGAGAGGATCCGCGAGAGAGTTGACGTCGTGATAAACGTCACAACCGGCGGCGGCAGAGTCGGAAACCCCCCAGAGGTTTGGGACCGACTTGTAAAGGAGAAGTGCCACCTAGGTGAGGAAATGATGAGCCTAAACATGGGTACCATAAACCGGTGGGCAGATCATCCCACAGGAGACGTCTTCCTCAACACCGTTCCAATGATCGAGCGCTGGTGCAGCTACATGCGTGAAGCATGGGTAAAACCCGAACACGAAGTATACGACACCGGCATGATCAACATCTGCAGACAACTCGCTGAGAAGAAGATCGTGCCAGAGCCGCTGCACATCCAATTCGTCATGGTGGGAAGAACCGGCTTCCTACCCACCATGAAGACCCTCATCTACAGCCTCGACCAGATCCCCCAAACCTGGACCTGGAGCGTCTGCGCCCTCGGCAGAAACGAGATACCAATGTGCACAGCAGCGATGATCCAGGGAGGTCATGTACGAGTCGGTTTTGAGGACAACATATTCATCCGCAGAGGGGAACACGCCAAGAGCAACGCAGACCTCGTTAAGAAGATCACAAACATCGCGAAGGAACTCGAAAGACCAATAGCCGACCCAAGCGAGACACGACGGATCCTCGGCCTAAAGAAGCGATGATGATACCAAAGGAGATGAGAAAGGCTTGATCACCGGAATCAGGAGAGTCGCCTGTGTCGGCAGCGGACTAGTGGGCCAAGGCTGGGCCACCCTCTTCGCCCTCGCAGGCTACCAGGTCGCCCTCGAAGATATGACAGAGCAAAAAGTAGAAGACGCCCTCAAACGCGTCGAGAAACAGATGCGCTTCCTCGAAGTAAAAGGACTCGCAAGAGACGCCAAAGAGGCCATCCAACGCCTAAGTGGGACGACAAGCCTCACCGAGGCAATAGGAAGAGCCGACTACGTCCAAGAATCAGTATTCGAGAGCTACCCTGCAAAAAAGGAGATCTACCAAAAGATGGACGAGTCCACAAAACCCAATGTGATCCTCGCAAGCAGCACCTCTGGCCTCATGATGTCCGAGATACAGAAAGCCACTAAACACCACCCTGAGCGATGCATAGTTGCTCACCCATGGAATCCCTCATACCTAGTACCCCTCGTCGAACTCTCCCCAGGGGAAAAAACATCCCCCGAAACCACGAAAAGGACACACCAACTAATGGAGGACATTGGAAAGATCCCCGTCACCCTGAAGAAGGAGGCCCCAGGCTTCATAGCCAACCGACTCTCAGCCGCGCTGTGGCGAGAAGCATTAAACCTCGTCGACACAGGCGTCGCCTCAGCCGAGGACGTCGACAAAGCCATCGTTAATGGACCCGGATTAAGATGGGCCATAATGGGCCCCTACCTCACATACCACCTAGGTGGAGGGAAGGGTGGCATAGAGTACTTGATGCGCCACATCGACGTCTCCAAAGCGAAGTGGCTCGAAACAATGGCTAAGTGGACCGAAACACCAGAAACCGCCGTCGATAAAGCGATCAAAGGCGTCTACGAGATGACACTCGTAAAGGAACACAATTTGGAAGAGCTCGAGGAGTGGCGAGACAACAGACTAGTCGACATACTCAAATCGAGGAGAAACCTAAACTCTTAATCGACTCCCCCAGATCAGGGCTCGAGCCAACCCGATTCACGGTAGATCGGGTTTGGGTAAGAATAGAATCCCTTCCCCGACTTTATACCCAGCTCACCTTCCTCGATCTTCTCGAGGAGCAGCCGAGGCGGCGCATCCCTCAAATCATGAGATTCACCGTAGTAGACGTTCTCAATGTCCCTAACCACATCTAACCCAACCCTATCCATCAACCCGAAGGGCCCAATATCCATACCATAAATGCACATCCAAGCCCTATCGACATCCTCGAACGAGGCTACACCCTCATCGACGAGGTGGAGGCACTCCCTCTTCACAGCGCGCCAGACCCTGTTAAAGATGAACCCCGTGCTCTCCCTCCTAACAAACAGCGGAACCATACCGATAGACCTCATGAACTCCCCAACACTAGTCACCGTTTCATCCGAAGTCATGGTCCCCCTCATCAGCTCAACGACTCTGCTCCTCCAGGGGAACGAGTAGAAGTGGGTGTTTAGAACCCTGTCCCGGCGCATCGTCGCGTCCTCAATCAGCGACACCCGGATTGAAGAACTATTCGTAGTAATTATCGTATTTTCACCGCAAATCTTGTCTAGCTCCCCGAAGACCATCCTCTTAACATCAAGCCTCTCTGGAACCGCCTCGATCACAAGATCAACCCCTTTCACTGCCTCAGCCGCATTGGCTTCGAACCTAATCTGCTCGAGCATCGATCCCTTCTCCTCAACTGATACCTTTCCTGCCCCCAACCACGAATCAAGTTCAGCAGCTATGCTTACCGATGCGCTCTCAAGGGCTTTAGCTGAGACATCGTATAGGCTCACCCAGCGACCATGACTAGCGCACTGCAGGGCAATCTGCCAGCCCAGGGTGCCGGCTCCATAGACGCAGACCCGTTCAAGATCCACCATAAGTAACACGAGGTTCAACGAAATATTAAAAGTCATGAGCATCCAGCGCGCGCCAGCGTGATGAGGCAAGAAGATATCGTGTGCGTAAATGCGTGAGAACAGTTCTAATCAGGATTATTAACAAAGTGTAAATGAAAATACATTACACGCGCTCTTTAGTTCAAAAAAACTTATCCCCTCTAGCTTGTACTTTAAACTGGGTGTAATCAATGAATCGGCTTGAGGGTAAAGTTTTAATCATCGGTGGGACGAGCACGCGCGCTTGCGAGTGATGATTCCTCTTTTGTAACTGGGCAGTCAATAATGGTCGACGGCGGATTGACTCTCGGAAGGCGGTTGGACTAGTACCAGGATAATTATTAAAAGAAAAATCTGTGCTCGGGACCTGATCCGAGTTCTTCAAATCCACCATTTCAATTTTCTTATCACCAGAACAATTTAGATTAAACCGGATAATCACGAGGAAGTACGAGGATAAGGCCCTAGAGTACGCAAGCATCAAGCGCGCGAGAGAAAGCCGGTGTGCCCGAAAGCTTCGAAGTCATCAATATAGAGGTTTGTGGCAATGACCCACTCGTCATCCAAGCCATTCGTGAAAAAATACTCACCTGCAATCCCTAAGAAAACATGCATTCCAATTAAATTCAAAAAAACGAAATGATAATGGGTTAAGATTTATTCCACTTACCCCAAATCTTACCCATGGTTTCTCCTGCTTCTAAATATGGTTCAAACTTCCAGTTTTCAGCGGATTGCCAGAGAAATGCCAGATTCATTAACTGTTCCTCATTGTCAGCTTCAATCAGCCTGAAACCTTTACCCCTCTCTGTAAAGCAGCTATTAGTAAGCATTTTCGGGAACTGCTTCGGATTTTCGGCGATAGCTTTCCTCATAACTTCGCCCTGCTTCATCTCTTTGTCGTAGTCTTCCCACTTCCACTCCCAATACCAGATGAACTTCATGTTTAATCCCTCTAGTCAGGTGCAGCTTTTAACCTTCAGCAACACCTGGATTAAATATTTACTTGATTTTATATTAAACTCTTTGTACGCATACATATTCGCGCACATGAAGGTCGAGAGGTTAACAGGATCAAGACTGGGGAACATCAGACGCTTGAGGCTCTGATCAATAAGAATACGCGCGCGCCGAGGAGAAAACAGGGTATAGACCCTGCGCGCGCAATAGAAACATAAGATCCCCCCTAACACGACAAAGCGATAAAAGCTGCGCGAGCCTGTTTTTCGATAATAAAATGTATTGAACAAACTTCACGCAAGACATAATGTCCACAGGGATTAAATCTGCAAAAATCAACTACCCCGTGAAGAAAATGAGCGGCATTACCTACAATTTCCCAGCATCCATAATATTCAGCTGGGGGGAAGCTGAAAAGATAACGGATCACGTAAAAGCAATCGAAGCTAGTAACCCACTCATCGTCACTGATGAGGGCTTAGAAAAAACAGGAATTCTCAAACAGATACAGGAACATCTCGAGAAAACGAAAACAAGCTATGCAGTCTTTAAGGACGTTCACCCCAACCCAACGGAAGCCGACGTCACAAACGGACTCAAAGTCTACAGGAATGAGAGATGCGACTCCGTGATCGCCCTAGGCGGCGGCAGCCCCATGGACGCTGCAAAAGGGATCCTAACAATGGTAAACAACCCCGGCGAACTGAAACTATACTACGTAGGGACACCGAATAGGCATATGATCACCGAAAAGATCCCGCCCTTCATCGCGATCCCGACAACCTCAGGCACAGGCAGCGAAACCTCCCGCGGAGCAATAATCACCGACTCAACCAACAGGAAACGCGTCATAAGCAGCCCACATCTCCTACCCAAAATAGTTGTACTCGACCCGAGCCTGACTGTAGGCATGCCTCCGAAACTCACCGCCTATACAGGCCTCGACGCGCTCAGCCACAACCTTGAGGCATTCGTCGTGGACGCCTACGCCCCGATCTGTGACGCCTTCGCCAGGGAGGGTATGAGCCTCATCGCAAAAAGCCTCCTTAACGCCTATAAAGAAAGCGGCGATAAAGAGGCCAGGATGGATATGATGATGGCCTCAACGATGGGCTCCTTAGCTTTCATTAAAGGTCTCGGAGTCGTCCACAGCCTAGCTCATCAACTCAGCAGCCAGCGAGGCATTCCCCATGGCGCCGCATGTGGCATCATGATGCCTCACGCAATCCGCTATAACCTAAACGAAAAGAAGACATGGCACAAGTATAGGGAAGTCGCCAAAATATTCAGCCACGACGAGAAGAAAGCTGAGGACGTCCCAGCTCTTTTTGAGATGATATTAGTCTCCCTTGGGGTTGAGCCGAGACTCAGCGAGTGGGGTGTCACAGAGGAAGACATACAGATCATGTCAAAGAACGCTATGCTCGACCATTGCCATCCCAGGAACCCTAGGGCGTGTACCGAGGAGTCGATGATCAGCCTCTACAGAACAGCGTTTTAACACATTACAAACGCACACGCGTGTGTGTCACATTAGAGAAACTATGGCTCGATGTGTCCCTGCACGTGGGCACTTAGTCGCCACAACGACTTACCCGAGCTCATTCGTCTTTACAACTCATTCAATACTCGCCCTAGACTTGTCAACTATTTGACCACCACCGACCCCAGGAAGTGGCAGTTTAGCACCTTGTCCCTCGAGGTGACCAAAATCAATCTATTAGTGCCCTATCGCGCGCATGCCATTGTGTCCCTCATCTCGTCGAGAGGATAACTTGAGAAATCTGGGTAAATCTTCTCCATGGGATCTCTAGAAATAATTTTATTATGGGTAAATACCGCGCGCGAGCCCTCAGCAACCCAGATAATTTATAGTCAAATTAACTCTTGTTTAATCGGTAAAATTCATGGTTGAAATCGACGAATTCAAGGAAAAAACGGGGATGAATCTCCATGAGCAATACATGAAGTATCACCCGCAGATCCTTTCAGACTTCGAGGACGAGATGCCGACGATCTGGGGCAAGAAGTGGAAAGCCAACACGACGATAGGGAAGCTTCGCACCGTGCTTCTACATAGACCAGGGAGGGAGTTCTTAAGCATAGGAAAACCCACGCCGTGGCCACCTCACGACTCAAGCCTTTCAGCTTGGAGGATGAGCTACAAGCCAATCGACCTCACTGAACTGACTAGAGACCATGAGAGACTCGCGAAAGCGTACAGGAATGAGGGAGTCGAGGTCGTCGAAAGAAAACCCGACTCGAACAACCCACCCTACCAAGTCAAGGCGATCTACACCGACGACGTCTGCCACCCAGCAGTCTATGGCCAAATCATACTGAGAATGTATGATAACATAAGAAAGGGGGAGGAGCTACCAACATATCAGACCCTAGCCGAGGTGGGTTGCCCCGTCGTCGGCATGATCACGGGGAAAGGAATGGCTGAGGGAGGTAACATCGGGTGGCTCGACGAGAAGCACCTATTCGCCGCGGTTCACTATCCCCGAAGCAACACTATGGAGCCGGAGCTTTGGAGGGCAAACGACTGGGGCCACGAACAACTCAGGCGAATAATTCACATGCAGGACCCAGAGGTCGACGTCAGAATCTTCCCCGGCTACGGACCACGCCCACAGCTAACCCACTACAGCATGATCGACAGACATACATCGGTGGCGAACCCGAAGTGGCTCGACAAGTACTTGCTTGGCTGGCTTAGAAACGAGATGGATTGGAAATTCGTCGTTCCCCCCGATGAACTCTGCAGGGTGGATCAGGATATGCCAGTTGGGCCCGAGACCGGAGTCGTGCTCAAGCCAATGAAAATCATGATTCCCTCCGGAGAACCAAAGGCAACTAAATGGCTCGAGAAGAATGGTGTGGAGGTTATCGAGGTCGATGTCCCTAGTCTCGTCGGTCCGAGGAACAGTGGCTCGATTCACTGCGCCGCGGGGTCGCTGAGAAGGGACCCTGAACCCAAAAACTAGCAGATAAACATGATGTTGATACACACGCGAAGAATCTTTTTCGCTTCTTATAACTCAATGAAATAGATCAATTTCTCCCTTCTCTACATCGAAGCGCCCCAAAGGAACATACTGTGTAGCACGCAAATGATCTCAACCTATTCTCTGTAGTAGCTTGAGCGTAGCCTCCACTACCCTCTTCTGTTGAGCCTCCCTGCTTATGGTCGCCTCATTATCCCCTGGCTGAGGCCCATACCAACCAAACTGGGCGTGATTACCCCCCTCAACCTCTACGCGCACAGCGTCACCTGGAAGTATCCTCATTGATTCCTCGACCTGAGCTAAACTCACGAGACCATCAAGCGCTCCACGAATAGTCACCACGGAGATGCTACGCTTCGAGAGGTCATTCCCCGCGGGAGGATACGATGCCCAAAGCACCAACCCCTTAACCACAGGAGGAGCATGCGATGCATACTGTGCAGCCATGGTCCCCCCCAACGAGTGACCACCTATCGCCCACGCCCCCAAACCCGGATACGCGTCAATCACCCTCTGAGCTGAATCAGCCCCAAAGACGGCCAAGTTAAATGGCATACGAACGATGACGACGAGGTAACCCTCCAAAGCAAAGGCACGCGCCACAGGCGCATAAGCCCTGTAATCAACCCTCCCCCCAGGGTAAACAATGAGACCCACACTCTTCGCAGCGACCTTAGGCTGGAATACCAGCCACTCACCCACAGTAACAACAACGCTTGAATCTGACTTTAGCGCATCAACCGCCTCACTCATAGGGCCAAGCGGCGTCTCTGCCCAGACCACAAAACCAACACCAACTACACAGAGAACGGCGAGGACCACGATAAGTATCTGATTACGTCTGCGCATTACCTAAACAAAGTAACAAGACCAGTATAACATACACTGTAACAAACCCACTCTACGCGCCTAGTATAACCCATTCAATTAAGCTACATACCCCAACTTATTCAATCAGCTAGCACCTCGCGCGCCAGGGCGTTGCTTAATTCAGATTTTAATAGATTTATTCAGGCTTCATGG
>CAZIKD010000028.1:0-13011 GCA_964539725.1 uncultured Candidatus Bathyarchaeia archaeon
GGGGCCCCTGTCGCCATCGTATGCGCGCTTGAAATCCCGAACCAGGGGCATCGTTACAACCCTCTTCCCATCTACGAATCCCTGAAGGGTGAACTCCTTCCCAAGGAGCTTCTCCTCTAGGACGACGAGCCCGTCGTTCCTTATGCACACTGCTGCGTAGTCCTCCACCTCCTTAGCTGAGTGGAGATGTTCGCCGGTGAGCTTGACGCCCTTTCCACCGGTCAGGACATCTGGCTTTACGGCCACGTCCTGGTGCTCCCTGAGGAATGTCCTGACCTCGAATAGGTCTCGGCATATCATGAACGAGGGGTTTCCCGGGATGCCGTTCTCCTGAAGGACGAGGCGTGCATAACTCTTGCTCCACTCTAGACGCGCGAGGTTCTTGACTGGGCCCACCGTGGGGATGCCCAGCGAGTTAAGGTGGTCGGCTACCCCCGCGGCTAGTGGCGCCTCGGGGCCTATGAAGGCGATGTCGACGCCCTTGAAACGGTCGTAGTCGCCTGGGTTATTTATGTTGATGATCTCGACCCGTTTGCTTATGGCGGCGATCCCTGGGTTATTCTTGGCCATAGCGGAGACGAGTTCGGCTCCGTCTGCGTGGAGCTTCTTCGCGATGGCGTGCTCCCTGGCACCGTTCCCGACGACTAGGACCTTCATCAAACCACCTGGGCTAAGTGAATTATCTGGGCTGTGAAGAAAAGGGTTTATCGAGGCTTTGTGATCTCGTGGAGGTGCTTGACGAGGGCGACGGCCTCGTCCTCGTTGTTGTAGAAGTGGGGACTGATGCGTAGGCCGCCGATGCGTGGGCTCACGATGACGCCCTTCGCCGCGAGCTTCTTCCCAACCTCCTTGAAGTCGGGCACCTGGACATTTATGTAGATTCGCTTCTCTTCCTCCTTCGGCGTCTGGAGGCGGAAGTGCTTCTTCGTCAGTTCCTCGACGAGTACGTTGTCGACGGTCCTGACCTGTTTCTCAACGTTCTTCTTGCCGTGGTCGAGGAGCACCCTCATCGAGTTCTCCACCGCCACGTAGGAGAGCTCCATCCGGGAATAGATCTCGAGTCGCTCTATTCCTTTCCTCGGCGTGAACTGGTAGAGGGTGAAGGCGTCTTCGGTGTTCTTATCGTTCTCCTCTGGGGTTAGGCTCTGCCCACCTACGTAGACCGGTTGGTACTCGTCTATGAGGGCCTTGGTGACGTAGAGAAAGCCGGTAGCCAGCCCATAGGGGCCGCCCATGAGCCACTTGTAGGTGCTGCATGCCACAAAGTCGACGCCCCACCGATCAACCTCCCACGCGAGGCTGCCGATGCTCTGGGTCCCATCGACGACGAGCTTGGCCCCGTGGTCGTGGCAGACCTCTGAGAGGACCTTGAGGTCGTAGAGATAGCCGTTGAACCAACTCGGCTGGTCGATCATAACGGCGACGGTTTTGTCATTCACGGCCTTCTCGAACTGCTCGATTGTTACGACACCCTTCCTATTCTTCAGGAACTTGGGCTTCGCGCCGCGCTCTCTCTGCTTGTTGACGACCGTTGCGCACATGGGGAAGCTGAGGTTTGTGGCGATGATGTTCGTCCCCCTTTTGAAGGGAAGCATGTTCATCACAGTATTAATTCCAGAGGAGGCGTTGGGGACGTGGGCAACGCCGGGCTCGGCGCCGCCGACTACCTCAGCGAAGACCTTCTTGGAGTTCGCCCTCTTCTTTCCCCACTCAGAGAGACCACCCGGCCAAGGGCGCTCCCCACGGAACATGGCTGTCAGATCACCCATGTAGACCTCTATCACCTTGAGCGTGGACTCCGGCATCGCCCCATTTACAGCGGTGTCGAAGTAGATCCTCCCCTTCGTCAAGGGGAACTCGTCCTTCAGCTTGAGAACCATGGATCAGATACAACGTACTACGCCGAAAAAACTTTGTAGACAGGGCCAACCTGCCCAATCTTTAATCCAGATCGATGACAATCTACGCTCAGTGATTTGTATGCCGAGAAGGCTTGAGATTGAGGATCTGGACAAATTCGTAATGGCCTCCCACCCTAAGCTATCACCCAACTGTGAGAGCTTAACATACGTCGTCACGAGGGCACAGGGAGACGACTACGTCCCCACCCTATACCTAGTCGACCCGAAGGATGGAGCCCATAGGAGGTACTGGGAGAGGGCGAAGAACCCGATTTGGAGCCCCGACAGCGCCAAACTCGCCTTCGTCTCGAACAGGGGGCTAAAAGAGGGGGAGAAAGGGGCGGAGATCTGGGTCACCACTGTCTGTGGGGAGCCCCGCCTCGTCTGCAGTGCACTAGGGGGAGTCGAGCAGCCCGTCTGGAGCGGTGACGGGGAGAGGATCTATTACCTAAGCTATGTGGGTGATGAGCCGAAGGACGCTCGAGTCATAGAGCATATTCCATTCTGGTTCGACAGCGTCGGCTGGACTTACTATAGAAGGAAGCATCTATATGTAGTGGATCTAGCCTCAGGCACCGTGAGACGGATCACTGAGGGTGGGGTCGAGGTGGTCTGCCACGCCGCCTCGAACAGGGGCGAGCGGGTCGCCTACGCTGTCTCTGAAAACGAGTCCGCCCCAAGGGAGACCACCTTGTACGTCCATGACCAAAAGAATGGCGAATGCAGGAAGATTCTGGAGAAGCACGCCATAGCAAGCCTCGGTTGGTCCCCTGACGACGAGCTACTCTTCTTCTCCGGCAACGACCTAAGCCGTGGCTACTCGACCCATACAACTATCTGGGTTATCCCTCCGATGGGTGGGGGTCCCACTGACCTAACTTCGAAGCTGGACCGAGGCAGTAGCAGAGTCTTCTACAACGACCTCCGCAGCCAGTACGCTGGGCCACCGACCCCAATCTGGGACGGTGACAGGATCTACTTCACCCTAAGCGACGGCGGCGGCATCGCCCTCCACAGCGTCAGGCCGGAGGACGCGGATATAGCCCCCGTCGTGGTTGGTGACTTCTGCGTCGAGGAGTTCTCCGTTACTGGTGGAGTCGTCGCCTACACGCGAACTGGGATCGCAAAGCCGATGGAGGTCTACATTAAGAGGGGGGGTAAAGAGGCAAAGATCACTCTTCTAACCGAGGCGCCCCTCGCCGAGGCTCCCATGATCGACGGTGAACACTTCACATTCGAGGCGAGCGACGGCGCGACCATCGAGGGGTGGCTCCTTAAGCCCTACGGATGGAGGAAGGGGAAAAAGCACCCAGCAATCTTCGACATCCACGGAGGACCACGCAGCAAGTACGGCTACGCCCCCATGTTCGAGCACCAGATCTACGCGGCGGAGGGCTACGCTGTTGTCTACGCCAATATCAGGGGCAGTGATGGATACGACCAGGAGTTCGCAGACATAAGGTTCAGATACGGTACACGAGACTACAAAGACTTCATGGAGACTGTCGACCATGCCCTCGGCGCATACGACTGGATAGACGAGACCAGAATCGCAGTCACGGGACTCAGTTACGGGGGATTCATGACTAACTGGGTGATCGGCCACACGGGTCGCTTTAAGTGTGCCTTGAGCCAGAACAGCATCTGCAACTGGGTCAGCTTCTTCGGAACAACCGACATAGGATTCCACTTTGGCCCAGACCAGATCGGCGGTGATCCCTGGAGTAATCCTGCTACCTACTCTGAGAAATCACCTCTCACCTACGCAAAGAAAGTCACCACACCCACGATGTTTATACACAGCTACAACGATAACAGGTGCTGGATAGACCAGAGCATCCAGATGTATACTGCTCTCAAGTACCTTGATGTGGAAGCGAAGCTCATCCTCTACACCGAGGGAAGCCACACCTTCAGGAACCTCGCCCGCCCGACTATCCGTAAACTCAGGCTCCATGACATGGTCGACTGGTTCAACCAGCATCTAAAGTAGCCCATTTATTAACACAGTAAACGATTTCTCGTCATGGTTACCCGGGGAAGCTACTGCCTCTGCATCCGAGTAGGTAAGGACTCAGAGATCAGGGTGGGCTCCCTCGGAGTAATTATGTTCCCAAGAGGGCGCTACATCTACGTCGGGTCCGCCCTAAACAGTCTCATCCCTCGTCTCGAGAGGCATATCAGGACCAGCAGAGGGGAGGGGTGGGTCGCCCACTGGCACATCGACTACCTCCTCCGTGAACCCCCAGTCGAGATAGTGGCCATCTACGCCATCGACTGGTCAGTTAGGATGGAGTGTGAGATCGCCGCCTACATCGCGGAGAAGGGAGAGGCCTTCAGCCGATTCGGCTGCAGCGACTGCACCTGTCAAAGCCACCTCTACAGGGTAAAGTCCTTCGGATTCATCAGGGAGACGGGGTTGAAAAGAATAGATCTGTCCACTCTTACTTCTTCGCCATCTCCTCGATGATGGGGATAGCTAGCTCCGCGTTAGTAACCCCTGCATTGAAGGCGAGCAGGGCAGCGGACTCAATTTGCTTTTTAGGTATCCCCTCTTTGAAGGCCATGCCAACAAAGTGGCGCAGCGCCACCGGGTCGCGTGTAGTCGAGTAGATCCCAATTAAGATGAGGAGCCGCGTCCTCTCGTCGAGGTCGCCGTGTGCCGAGATGGCTTGGCTGAGCTTCATATAGGCCTCGCTCACGCCCGGGCACTCGTTACAGAAGATCTCCCAAACGTTCTTATCAGGCATATTTGGTCGCATATCTGTGTTCCGACATGGTATTTAGCATCTCCCGAAGGCCACCGGTTCACTTTAATAGTTAGTTTCACTGAATGAGGGCAAGGGCTCCGATGCATAAATGGGGGCGAAAGGGTCTACGGAGGAGTTTATGCGCGACGTAGACTCCGTAGTCACCAAGATTCTCGAAAAATTAGATCAGTTCTACCACCCGAAGATCAGGGTACTCCGTGGCGACCTAGAGAGGTTGCACAAGCAGAACAGGGTCAAGATCAACCATTCTGTTATGGAGCTCATTTGCGCGACGCACCTAATCAAGGCTGGGTTCGATGTCCAACTGGAGACAGCCGTTAACGGGATTAGCACCGACGTTTATGCCGAGAAGGGACTCGGCAGCCTCATGGTGGAGGTGGAGACGGGCTTCGTCCCACCAGATAATGCAGTAGACCCCCTCGTATACCTCAGGGCTCGAGCGGCCAGCAAAATAACCCGCTACAGTGGCTACGCGAGCAAGTTCGTCCTCGCGACGCCACCATACTACGTTCTCCAAATACCGCCCTCCCTAACGAAGCCTCCAAGGTTTCGCACCGAGGAGGAGATCGCCGCTATAAAGAGGCTCTGCGACCTCTACTATAGTAATCCCCCCGTGAGCGTCGAGGAGATTAGGAATGCGCGCCTCCACGCCATCTACGTAGTCGATGTCGACAATGTCTCCGTCAGGGAGTGGGAGGTCAACGAGTACATGGGAAAGGCAAGCCTCTGGGGCACCTAGAAAGGTTTAAGACGACCGGCTTAGCCATCTGAAAGAGGTTCAAGTGGACTCCTCTATAGCTACGATCAGTTTAGGCTTCCTAATCGCGTGGCTAGGCGTAATAATGGTTTACATGAGCCTCCGCACCGATCCTGCCGAGCTCGACAGGAGGCGCCTCGGTTTCCTCAGCAAACCCTTCGCAAAGGCGAAGGAGAGCAGTAAGAAGATCAAAATCCTGATAATAATCGGGATCGCGGTGACGACGATACTCTACGCCGCAGCGTGGACAGGGTGGATAGCCTGGTGACTGGGATGAGGGACGACAACTGCTGGGTCTGCAACTCCGAGGGCGCAGACGTCCTCTGCCCTAAATGTGGCCACATAGTCTGCCGAGACTGCTACGACGAAGAGTCAAAGAGATGCCTCGAGTGCGTCGAGGAGGATGTAAACACCAATGCGAGGAGGAAGA
This sequence comes from uncultured Candidatus Bathyarchaeia archaeon, assembly GCA_964539725.1. GTDB lineage: Archaea > Thermoproteota > Bathyarchaeia > TCS64 > TCS64 > UBA8941. The sequence goes on from CAZIKD010000028.1 coordinate 5,860, forward strand.
ACGTTATGCTCGTGGGCGGCCTTCTGATGATAATCATCGGGCTCTCAGCCGCGGCTGCGGGCATCGTCACGGGTATCCCAGTAGAAAGGGTAACAATCGTCTTCCCTTTCATAGCGGGAGAAGCAAGCCCGATCGTCGCGGGTCTATATAGCTTTCTCTTCTTCATGACCATCGCCTTAGCCTCGCTGTTGCCCTGGTACATACACATTAGTAACAAGTCGACACACACACACAATGAAGACATCACAATCATGGAGGGCAACCTATCCGGAGGAGAGAACTTCGAGCACATCGAGTACGTGATAACCGCAGAGCTTCCCAAGAGGCTGGAGAAGACCATACTCGTAGAGTCCAACGGCACCTGCATACACCTTCACAGCACCCTAGACAAGGAGTTCAAGAGGAATTACAACATACCAGACGGCCACGACTTCGAGGGGCTCGACTACGACTACGAGGAGGGGTATCTCGTACTCCGACTCCATCTCGTACGCATCCCATAGAATCCTTATAACATGGACGCTCCCAAGCTAATCGATAGGCTTGCCACAGATCATCAACCTCGAGAAAGATTCTCCGAGGCTCAAGGGCGTCCATATGATAGTTGGTGACGGCCTCTGTAGCAACATCTACGTTATTGGGAATAAGCGGGCCACCATCATCGACACGGGCGTCGGCAACCGGCTGAACCCCGTCTGGCCTCAGCTTGAACATCTGGGTATCGGGGTACAGAATATAGAGAATGTGGTCATAACTCACGCTCATCACGACCACGCCATGGGTGCCTTCCTCATCCTAGATAAAGCGAAGCCTAGGGTCTATGTTCACGAGCTAGACTCACGCTACATCGCCTCGAGCCTCGGCAACTCCCTAGTCAAGGTGAAGGAGGGAGAAGTCATCGAGACAGAACTCTGGCCCCTTGAGGTGATCTGGACCCCCGGACACACCGAGGGCGGTATGTGTCTGTATGCTAGGGAGCAGAGGATACTCTTCTCTGGGGACACCGCTTTCCCGGATGGTTACTTCGGACGCTTCGACGGAGAGAGTGGGAGCCTTGAGAATCTCATCGAGTCGCTCAGGAAATTGGTGAAGCTCAGGGTTGAGATTATGCTCGCCGGTCACGGCTTCCCCGTCATCCAGGGTGCGGATGAGAACCTTAGGCTCGCCCTGAGGAATGCGGAGCTTTACGCCTAACTGAGGGGCCGCGTCAAAATGGGGTGCTCGTACTGGTAGCTTATCGACGAGTCGGCCCGGAAGAAGTACCCGTCGGCACCCTTGATTACTCCGTCGGTCTTCATCCTCAAGGCGGTTGAGTACCGGACCTCTACCCAGGTCCTTAGTAGTACGTTCCCGATTTTTGCTGTTGATAGTACCTTGACCTCGTAGTCGACCTCGTGGAATCCGTAGTTGTATACAGTTGGATACTTGTACTGCCATATCGCCTGGTACATGGGAAGGTCAATGACGGTCTGCGGCTTCGTAGTAGCATTTCTGATCTCTGAAACCGCGTCCGTGAGCCAGGCGTATACCCCGACCTCGGTGATGTTCGCCGGTTTAGCGATCCTGAAGGGTGAGATGGCTATCTTAATCTTGGGAGTATCCCCCCAGTAGATTTTCTCTGGGCTCACTGTAGTCGATGGTTTCTCTTCTGAGGAAAAGATTTCTACGGGATCCGTTAGGAAAGCGGCCTGCGCGAAGACCTTGTCGTCTTTCTTGAGGCCTGTGGCGACGACCGTGATGGTGCCGGTTTCTGAGTCGTATGTGACTTGGACATTCGTTGTCTCCTGGTCGAGGGATATCTGGGTTAGGTGAGCTTGGGCCTTATCAGTTACAGTGATCTTTGAGGCGTCGGAGATTACGTATATCCCGTAATCTACGAGGTACCTCGCCTCCGTTTTATTCCCACGCTTGTTATGCCAATATGTCTCGCTTCGGCTCACGTTGACGTATCCCTGCTTTTCCTGAGACGGAGAGGGGTAGAGGAGTACGGCGGCGAGACTGACTGTGAATAGGACTATGAATGCGATGGCGATTGCCTTCTTATTGAAGCGCCTTGGTTTCTCCGGCAAAGCTATCAAGATTCCTGCGGGCTAGTCTCTGATAAGGCTTATTCAGGATCGCCACCAAATCCTTTAAGCATGATACACCCTTGTTTATAAGCGATAATTCATGGTCGAAAAGAATCTGGACTTTAGGAGCGACACGGTCACATGGCCTACACCCGAGATGAGAGAGGCCGCATATAAGGCGAAGGTGGGAGATGACGTCTTCGGGGATGACCCCACGGTGAATGAGCTGGAGAGAATAGCCGCCGAGATCACTGGGAAGGAGGCGGGTCTCTTCGTAACTAGCGGGACTATGGGCAACGCGGTCTGCATCCTCGCCCACACTCTTCGAGGCGACGAGATAATCCTTGAGCAAACGAGCCACCTCTACGTCAACGAGGTGGGAGGCATTGCCGTTATGGGACAGCTGATGGCGCGCACCGTCCCCGGCGAACTCGGATGGATGAAGCCGGAGTATGTGGAGAAGGCCATCAGAGCCGACAATATACACTACCCTAGGACGAGTCTAGTCTGTGTCGAGAATACACACAACATCGCGGGCGGCATCGCCCTGACGCCGAAGCAGCTCAAGGCCGACTGGGACGTGGCGAAGAAGCACGACCTCGGCGTCCACTTGGACGGTGCGAGGGTCTTCAACGCCGCCATCGCCCTCGGAGTCGACGTTAAGGAGCTCTGCAAGTACGCGGACACAGTCCAAATTTGCCTAAGCAAGGGTCTTTGCGCCCCCGTCGGAAGTGTTGTCGTCGGTTCCGCCGACCTAGTCAAGAAGGCGAGGAAGTACAGAAAGATGCTCGGCGGAGGCATGAGGCAGGCAGGCATAATCGCGGCCCCCGGCATAATCGCCATGACTAAGATGGTTGACAGGCTCAAAGACGACCATGAAACCGCCAAGCTCCTCAGCGAGGGGCTTCAGAAGATGGGGATCAAGGTCGTCAACCCGGTCCAGACGAATATGGTATACATAGACTTTAGCCCCATCGGCTGGAAGGCTGATGACTGGACTATGGCCTGTAAGAAGCTGGGATGGAAGAGCCGGGCAAGTGACACTGGGACGCGTCTCTGCACCCACTATGGCATCGAACGTGAGGACATCAAATCCTTCCTAGAGGGACTCGGCAAGCTCGTCAAGTAGCCAACCCTTTTTTACCACCTGCACCCGTTTTTCCCTATGATCATCACCGAGGCTCAGGGGCTCAGGGAGCTCGGAACACAGATATTCGTTGCCCTGGGGGCGCCAAAGAGCAAGGCGGAGTTTGTCTCCGAGACCCTCGTCGAGGCGAACCTCTGCGGGCACGACAGCCATGGAGTCTTCTACTTCCCCGTATACGGGGAGAGGATCAAGCAGGGCTATATACACGCCAAGGAGAACCCCCGAATCGTCAAGGAGACGTCTTCATCCGCCTACGTAGACGGGCGCTGGGGCTTCGGCCAGATAGCCGCGAAGAGGATGATGGAAACCGCGGTTGAGAAGGCGAAGAAGAGCATGGTCGCCGCCATTGGGGGCTTCAACATCAATCATATTGGCCGCCTCGGATACTACACCTCTTGGGCGACGGAGCAGGACATGGTTGGGATGATGTTCGCCAACGTGGGGAACCCCGTCGTCTCCCCATTCCATGGCACCGGAAGGACATTCGGCACCAACCCTGCCAGCATAAGCTCACCCACCGCGACGGGGGAGAGCTTTTTAATGGACTACGCTACGAGTTTCGCCGCGGCGGGGAAGATAAGCGTCGCCCGTGCGAAGCACGCCAAGATACCGTCACACTGGGTCAGGGATAAGGAGGGCAACCCAACCGACGACCCTAACGCTTTCTACGATGGCGGATACCTCCTCGGTTTTGGTGAGCACAAGGGCTACGGGATACAGATGACCTCGGAGCTGCTCGGCGCCGCCCTCACGGGGAGCAGAACGAGCATGGACGACAGCCAGAAACCCCCCAGTCCTAACGGCGTATTCTGCATAGCAATAAACCCCGAGGCCTTCGTTGGCATCAAAGCATTCAAGGAGAAATCCTCGGAGATCATAAAGATCGTTAAATCTAGAAAGCCGGAGAAGGGGGAGACTGTTCTCGTCCCCGGCGACCCGGAGAGGATATCAAAGAGGCAGAGGCTGCAGGAAGGGATTCTACTCCCTGAGGATACATGGGGGCAGATCAGTAAGATCAGCGTTGAGCTAGGCCTGGATCCTAAGATAGCCATAAAAAGGTCTTAGGGCTTCCGTCGTATCCGCGTGCTACTGGGTAGCGCCGGGTCGGTTGAGTAATAATGTAACCGTCGCCCCGACAACGATAATGGCGAGTGGGAAGATAAATGGTTCCTCTTAATCTCATAAAGCTCCACGCGCGCTTCGGGAACAGGGTTAAAAGGTTTCTAGCTCCCTCATCCGCCATGGGTTTCTGGTTCTCTGTCGAGGAGGAAGAGGAGGGCGCCGCAAGACTCCTAGTCCCCACCATCGAGAGGGGGGAGGATGAACACCTCGACCATGCCAGGAGCAGGGCCGCCGTCTTCTACAACCCATTGATGAGGCTAAACAGGGACACCGCGGTGCTAGCCGTCTCCGTTAAGGGGGACCACCTCGGGAGACCCGTGGAAGCTTGTGAGCCAATGTGCGGTTGCGGGGTCAGGGGGGTCCGTCTCGCACTCGAGGCGGGGGCGGGTAGTGTTCTCATGGGAGACCTTAACCCCAGCGGCGTAAAGATTTCGGAGGAGAACACGCGTCGAAATGGGGTATCAGACAGGGTCAGAGTCCGATTCATGGACGCGAATCTCATGCTGAACCTCCATAGCAGCCCGATGAACCGGCTCGACTACGTCGATATCGACCCCTTCGGTTCCCCCTCGGGGTTTCTCGACTCGGTGGTGCGCGCTATAAGGGACGGCGGAGTGATCGCCCTAACGGCGACGGATATGGCTCCACTCTGCGGCGTCAGCCCCCCTGCGTGCCTCCGGAAGTACGGGGGTAAGCCACTACGAACCGCATACACCCACGAGGTCGCTCTCCGCCTAGTCATTGGCGCCGCCGTCCGTGCCGCAGCGATCCACGAGATGGGCATCAACCCCCTCTTCAGTTACTACGCCGACCATTACGTCCGCGTCTACCTCAATCTCAGGCATAGTGCCAAGCAAGCTAACGCCGCCCTCGCCGAGATGGGCTATATCGTCCACTGCCCTAGGTGCCTCCACAGGGAAGCCGTGAAGGGCGCCTACCTTAAGGCGTCAAGAACCTGTCCCGTCTGTAGTGGCAAACTCATAGTCGGGGGACCAATGTGGCTCGGGGACCTTGCAGACGACTCGTTCACTAGCGATATGTTAGAAAAAGCCGTAAAGATAGGGGGTTGGGAGCCCCGACTCATTCAACTCATCGAGGTTACCCGCGGCGAGATCGGGTTCCCCCCCACCTACTTTCACCTCGACGAGTTCAGCTCCCGCGCAGGGAAGTCGAGCCTGAACAGGGACGAGGTCATTGCGAAGCTCACGGCAGCGGGGTTTAGGGTAACTCGAACTCACTTCGACCCGAGGGGTATCAAGACAACAGCCAGCGCCATCGATTTGGGAAACGTTATTAAAGGATAACCCCTCGAAGGGATCGGAAATTATGCCAAGCCGATGGCTTCACGAGCGCAAGACCGAGCACTACTACAACAAGGCCAAGGAGGAGGGCTACAGGAGCAGGGCGAGCTACAAGCTCAAGCAGCTGAACGCCGAGTTCGGTTTCTTCAATGGGGCGAAGAGAGTACTCGACATGGGCGCCGCCCCTGGTGGCTGGCTACAGGTCGCTGGAGAATCCATTACGGGTGGTCTCGTCGTCGGAGTCGATCTAAAGGAAATTTCCCCACTCTACATGGACAACGTCGAGACCGTTGTCGGCGATGTCACCGACCCAGTAGTGCGGGATGAGATCCTCGGCAGATTCAGGGGAGAGAAGGCGGACATCGTCCTCAGCGACATGGCCCCAAACGTTATCGGTATCTGGGAGGTCGACGACCTCCGCCAGATTCACCTCGCCCGCACGGCCCTTAGCATCGCTAACAAGCTTCTCAAGGAGGACGGCTGGATGGTAGTCAAGGTCTTCCAGGGGAAGGAGCATGAGGCCTTCATCAGGGAAATGAAGGCGATGTTCGAAAGGATCCATATAGTCAAGCCGGGGGCTTCCCGAAAAGGGAGTGCAGAGGTCTACGTCGTTGCTAAGAACCTCTACAAGGACAGAGTCTTCCCCGAGGAGCTCGGGAAGGACAGGAATCCCCAACAGATAGTTGAAGAGGAGGACGAGGAGCCTCTCCCAGGTGACAATCTCCCAGACTACGGGGAGTCAGAAGAATACGGTAAAAAAGAAGCCCTAACCGAGAAGCTCGGCTAATACGTGTGCGACCATCGTGTTCGCCTGAACCACTGGCTTGCCCGTCTTCGCGGCGACCTTCTTCCGGATTTCCGTGGGGAACCCGAAGCAGTTGAGGAGTATTAGGTCTAGGTTCTGTGCTGCTAGGCGACTGCAAAGCCCCTCCACGTCCTTCGGCTCGTATGGGCTGACGGTGTCGCTGTAGACATTGACACCTGGGCGGCTCCACTCTTTCTCCCCCATTGGCATCTGTTCGGCAGTGGGGTAGACTACTCCGAGCTTTCCCTCCTTGAGGCAGCCCTCGAGGACGCCCTTCAGAATCTCCATCGGGGTGACGACGAGACCCTTCGACCTGAACTGGGGGAACTTGCCGGTGCACATCACAACGATGAGCCTGATGCCCTGAGACTCGAGCCAGTCGAGCTTCTCCTGCAACAGGGGGAGGATATACTTCTTCGTGATCTTGATCTCTGTGCCGTCTTTCATCCTGCTGACGAGGATGTAATCATCGACCCTGAGGGGGATCTTCTTCACGTCCTCCATCGTCTTCCCATCTAGGGCACCCGCCTCAACTATATCGACGCCCTTTCCGAGGATCTCCTTCATGCCTGGGAGGATGTCGTCGCGGGGCGACTGCCCAATTGTGAGCATCCCGATCTTCTTCATGTCGAGAAGAGTGACGCATCTCCGGCGTTAAAATCTTCGGCTAGATGAACCGCTTCTTGAGGGCGTCGCGCTCTGCGTCCA
>CAZIKD010000029.1:0-6655 GCA_964539725.1 uncultured Candidatus Bathyarchaeia archaeon
CTCACTCCTCCTTCCTGAAAGGCGCGGGTTAAGAGAAGGTGAAATTCAGCAAGTTACCCCTCAGCAAGGAGTTGAAGAGGGGGCTCAAAGAGATCGGTTTCGACGATATGTTTCCCATCCAGGAGAAGACGATCCCGCCGATGTTGGAGGGAAAGGATATAATAGGGCAGGCGAAGACGGGGACCGGGAAGACCGCAGCTTTCGGAGTTCCCATGATCCAGCTTCTCGACCCATCCTTGGGCGTAGTTCAGGGCCTTGTTCTCGCGCCAACGAGGGAGCTCGCCCAACAGATCACGGAGGACATTAACGACTTCGCTAAATACACGAGGATCAGGGCGATCGCCGTCTACGGTGGCGTATCCATCGATAAGCAGTTCATCGAGCTGAAGAAGGGGCCAACAATAGTCGTCGGGACCCCGGGCAGGATCATCGATCACCTCAACCGCGGTACTCTCAGCCTAAAAGATGTCAGGATGCTGATCCTCGACGAGGCCGACAACATGCTCGACATGGGTTTCGTCGAAGACATAGAGTACATTCTAAAGCACACGTCGAAGGATAAGCAGGTGAGTCTCTGGAGCGCCACAATCGACGACAGGACGATGAATATAAGCCGTCGCTATATGCGCGATGCCGACTTCGTTAATGTCAGCCATGATGAGATAGGCGTTACAACCATCAAACAGCATTACATCCTAGTCCCGGAGCATGAGAAGGAGGAGACTCTCAAGCGGATCATTGACTTCTATAAAATCGACCGCTGCATAATCTTCTGCAGGATGAAGATTGGCGTAGACGATCTACATTCGGCGTTGAGCAGGGCCGGATACAATGTAGAGGCAATACACGGTAACTTCACTCAGGCGAGGCGTCAGCAGGTGCTCGACGGCTTCAAGCAGGGCAAGTTCAGCCTTATGATCGCGACCGAGCTCGCTGCACGGGGCTTGGACATCGATGATGTGCCATGGATCATCAACTATGATATTCCTATGGATCCGAACATGTATTTCCACCGAGTAGGTAGGACGGCGAGAGCTGGGAAGGAGGGTAACGCCATCACCCTTGTGACGCCTGATGAGGAGATCGAGCTGGAGAGGATCAAGGCCATGACAAAGATCCCCATCCATCGGCTCACGCTGCCACCCTCCTTCCTATTCTGACCCAAACCAGTTAAACGGGTCGAGAGCATATTCTCCCCGATACACATTGGCTGAAGCTTACTTTGCTAAGCAGCCCTCACCTGCGGAGATAGAGAAAAGGGTGGAAGGTTTTCAATCATGGCTTGAGATAGACCTTGACGCGATCACGCATAACCTCGAGGAGGTGCGGAGGAAGGTCGGGGTAGAGGTTATCCCCTGTGTAAAGACCAATGCTTACGGTCACGGGCTCGTCCCAGTGGTCGCCCACATGATGACCCTAGGAGTCAACAGATTCCTAGTTGCAAAGCTCTGGGAAGCGAGACAGATCAGGGAAGCTCGTCTGGATTGCGCGGTAATCAACATGGATCCACTCTTCACAGATGAGCAATACTCGGAGGTTGTTCATCTCGATGTCACGCAGACAGTATATCAAACTGAGACAGCTAGTAGACTTAGCAAGGCTGCGGTTGAACAGGGGAAAACCGCTTCTCTCTGGGTGAAGATAGACACGGGGCTAGGCCGCGTTGGTGTGAGATGGGGAGAAGCTGTAGCCCTCATCGAGCAGATAGCGAAGAAACCAGGTCTCAGGATAGATGGTCTCTTCTCAACGATGTCTGAAGACGCTCAGCTAGATCATATACAGGTGGATAGGATGAAGCAGATCAGTGCCAAGTTAGACTCGATGGACATAAGCTATGGCGTCAGGAGCATGGCTTCCAGCAACGCGGTTCTCCACGCACCTTACACGTATCTCGATGCTGTGAGACCCGGATTGATACTTCTCGGCCTCTACCCGGAACGGATGGACATGGGACAAGGCGTAGACCTCAGGCAGGCATTCACCCTAAAGGCTAGGCTTGAGCAGGTCAAGACTGTTGAGGTGGGCGAGTCCCTAACCTATAGCAGGCGATTTGTCGCACCTAAGAAGATGCAGGTGGGTACCCTACACATAGGGTACTCTGATGGCTATCCGCGTGGACTTACTCAGAAGGGACTGGTCCGAGTTAAGGGGATGATTAAACCCAACTTGGGGACGGTCTCTGTGAACCACATCCTCGTCGACCTAGATGGGACAGGCGCTCAAGTTGGGGACGTTGTCGAGGCGATAAGTAGAAGGGGCGAGAATGATGCTTTCACGCTCTCCGAGCGCGCCGAGATAATGACTTACACCCTTATGGTGGGGATGAACATACTGATGCCCCGTGTCTACATTCGAAACGGTGAACCTGTTGCATTGAGTGAACCTAGACTAGTCAACTGAGGCCCGGCATCATAATTTAAATTCAGGAAGCGTGTATGGCTCAGAAGGGCCGGGGTAGCATAGCTTGGCTAATGCGCTGGACTCATGATCCAGAGGTTGTAGGCACCAGTGCCTTAGCCGGATAGAGACCATGGGTTCAATTCCCATTCCCGGCACCAACTTTATTCCCTGCAATAACTGGTTCACTCAACTGCCAGGCTTAATTGAATTATTTTTTAACGATTTTTTTTATTGTAGAGAATAGTCATTTCTTCTACTATAGGTTGGTCTTGAGGAGTCGTGTTTTGTTTATTGAACTTAATTCTTGTTTAGATGTGTTAGATAATCTCGAAGTTTTATATGTTCACGCTGGGTAATCGGATTAGGCGTGAGGCTGTAATGTTAGATTTTTTTCGGGTGCCTCTTGTAGTTTTGATGTTTCTTTACGGTTCTTATAAGGATATTAAGACTAGGGAAATTAGTGATCTATTATGGATTATTTTTGGGTCTATCGCAATCGTGTTCGATATTTATGAGCTTTGGGTTGGGTCACTTGATCTTGTTACTTTGTTTGTATCTGTTGGCTTTGCAGTAGTCTTTGGGTTGTTGACGTGTTATCTTGGCTTATTCGGAGAAGCTGATGCATTAGCTCTGGTTACTTTGGCTTTACTTTCCCCTGTTCCACCCATTTTATACGTTGGAGGTGGTGTTCAGCCCCTATTGATGCCTTTGAGTGTGCTGTCGAATTCTGTTTTAATGGCTGCTTCGTTAGCCGTCGTAGTTCTGGGAATGAACTTGTTAGATGGGGGGAAGGGCTTGTTTGTTGGGTATGGTTCAGTCAATTGGGTTACTAAGATCATTTTACTCTTTACTGGGCGGAGGGTTCGATTAGACAAGGTCCGAGGCCCTCCCTATGAGTACCCGTTAGAGCAGATAATGGGAGGAGTGGTTTCTTTAACTCTCAGACCCGATATCTCTGATGATCAGAAAGCTGTAAACATCCTGAAAAAATTGAAAGATAATGGGGGAGAATATACCTGGGTATCCTACTCCATACCCTTTATAGTTGCATTTTTACTAGGGTACTCGATTACCGTTTTTTATGGAGACCTTGTAATGAGTCTGATTTGGAGCTATGTTCGAGTATTGTGACTTAATCAAAAATTTGGTGCAGTTAACAACGTTTTTCTATTTTTTCTTGTAGTTTTTGTGGTTTAATGATTTTTTAATCAGTATTCAAGATTCAGAATCGTTAAAAGTATTACAGGTAAAGTCGATTTGCCTTGTCTCGAGGATCGGTTAGAGTATTATTCGTTGTTTTGCTAGTAGTGGGTGCGCTGGTTGAGGTTGTTCCTGTTAGAAGTGCAGAGCTCTCTCTTCAGATAGTAGCTGCAATACCATCAGTTCCCTCTGATGGAAAACCTCACCCCGCTTTCTTCGTGACGATATTAGATGCCTTTGGGAAACCTAGTCCGATTCCATTTTCGTTGAATGTGACTGTATCCTCTTCTGATGAACGTTTACTTCAGATTCAGAAGACTACGACGATTGGGGCGGCTTCTTATTATGCGATTGTCAATGCTACTGGTAATTCTCTGGAGACTAAGCAGGTAGAGGTTACGGTTTCCGCTTCAGGTTATCGGTCTTCCAAGGTCATTACATCAGTAGGGCCGCCATCGGGTTATCCCTCTTCGTTGAAGGTCTCGATTCTACCCGATATCTTGCTTCCCCTCGCTTCCAGTGAGGCAGAGCTAGTGATTACTGTAGTCGATGGGTATGGGAACCCTACTAAGGTACGTTCTGATGTAACTGTCTCTCTTTCATCATCGAGTCTTCAGATCGCCGATGTGGCGGATAAGGTCTTGGTGATTTCCACTAATGAGATGTCAGGTAAAACTAGGGTTATTACTACTGGGTCTCAGGGATCTTGCTCTATCACTGCTTCTACCACGAACTTGAAGACTGATTCGGCGACTCTAAATGTGATGGGGCCTCGAGCGCAAAAGATCTATGTTTGGGCTCAGAACTCACAGGTTAGCGGTGATACAGGGTATTTGTTCGTCGGAATCGTCGACAATAACATGAACCCAGTTAAGGTTGTATCCCCTGTGACTGTTAATCTATACTCTTCGAACTCATCCGTTTTCTCTATTCAAGAAACTATTATAGTTGGAGTGGGTGAGTGGGGCGCTTCCACGACGTTTTCGTGTGATAGGATGGGCTCCGGAACGATAACGGCGTCGGCGAAAGATCTTACGAGTGCAATGGTTACCCTGTCTGGGTCTTCTACGACCAAACCTGCGTATTCGCTGAGGGTTTACCCAGTATCGACTAGGTATTTAGCTGATGAGCGGAGCTATTCCTACGCTTTATTAATTCAAACATTTGACCAATACGGTGTCCCAACCGCAGCGCACAACGATATTAGGGTTGACGTGTTTTCATCTGATACTTCAGTTTTTAGTGTAGAGTCACCCGTTACGATCCCTAGTGGTGAGTCACAGATACTGGTGTCGGGCATTCCCAAGCTTCTAGGTAATGTTCGGGTCACAGTGGCTGCTTCGAATTTAGTTACGGGGGAAACAAGCGTCTCATGTTATACCCCCGCACCTGACTCTATTCGCGTTCAATATCCTCCGATTCCTTCTGGGGGCGAAGTTGACGCATGCTTGTTAGTTACTTCTGGAGGTATCCCTACACCGGTTCTTCAAGATGTAGCAATTAAGATTAGTTCATCGAATACCGTTGTCGGTGACAGTAATGTTAGTTCAGTGCTATTACCAAAGAAGGTATTTTCCGTCCCATTCGGAATTAAAGGAAATTCTCCAGGTAGTTTCTACCTAACCATTCAGGGTAGTGATTTGCCTACGGGCAATATCCAGCTTAGCGTCCTCGAAGCAAGGCCTAAGACTTTTGCTCTGTCGTATGTGAAGCCTGTTGTCAATTATAATTTCCCGATTGTTATCCAACTTTTGTCGCTTCAGCAGAGTTCTGCTATAACAGATGAGCCTCTTAAAATTAACGTGGCTTCGAGTAATACAACGAACATTAACCTTCCATCTGTCTTGACTATAGCACCTGATAGTACAGAAATCCTATTGTATGGCAAAGGCTTGTCCACTTCAGAGACTACTTTAACCCTGTCTTCACCCGGTTATAACTCGATAACAGCTCAGATGGCTCCTGCCCCTGCTTTTATGTCGATGCAGATCTTGCCTCCTAGTGCTTACCCCTTTGGTAAAATCGCCAAGATTAGAATGAGCGTCACGCTTGACGGCGCGCCGGTTAAGGGTGTACCCGTTGTTTGGAAAGGTCGTGGATTCGTAAATAATAATACTGTTACGAATGATAATGGTATCGCTGAGAACGATTTACTAGTCTCTGAGGGTGAAAATAGAGTTGAGGCCGCCATTAACACTGGTGGAAGTAATTATCTAAGTGTGAGTAGAATTATTCGAGGTGTTCTGGGTCAGTATAATCTAGTGATTGAGTCGAACTCACCGGCTACAATCGTTGGTTCAGGTAGCTATGCATATGGTGAGATCATTAATCTTAAAGCCCCTACTACTGTTCCGATGTTGGGTATTCTCGGAATACTTGGTGGAAAACATGTATTTTCTCAATGGAGTGGCGCCATAAAATCCTCGAATAATGAAGAGTTTTTGCAGATCACAGGTTTGCAGTCAATAATAACTGTCAGGGCAGAATATGTATCGGACTTTTTTATGGCTATTGTAGCTGGAATAGTGATCGCCGTGGCTTGCGCAGGTGGTGGATTTATATATTATAAAAGGTTCCGGGGTATGAAACGTGGACCTAAAGACTCTCCAGATATTGTTGATGGCAGTGAAGCCAAAGTTGCTACAACACCCGCCAAAGAGAAAGCGCATATTCAAGACTTGGAATCAGTCGAGAAGGATGCTTCGGCTTCTTCGGGTACCGCGTTGGGCTCTCCTGATAACCTAAAACTATCGGGTGCCCAGATTAAGGCGGAGATTGTTCGGAGTAAGGGAGTTTCGAACTATAAACCTAATCGCAGCGCTAATTACACAATAAAGACCCCGAGTGAAAATAAATCCGTTCCAGCGCCTCAGGCTGAGTCGGGGCCTTCACAAGACGCCGAGTTAGTGAATACAAGCGTAACTAACAAAGTCTTTGAAGGTCCAATTGTTCTTCGACCAGATGATGTCAAGTCTTCGAGTGAAATTTTACTGGAGACGAAAGATTCCCCAGATGGGGATGTGCCCTCAGGTATTGAAGAGGATGCTCCCTCAAG
>CAZIKD010000029.1:6755-12786 GCA_964539725.1 uncultured Candidatus Bathyarchaeia archaeon
CCCTCAGGTATTGAAGAGGATGCTCCCTCAAGCAACGAAGAGGAGGTAATCTCAGGTAATGACGGAGAGCAAGATTCAGGCGATAATGTGAAGACTGAGGATGAGGTCGGAGAAATCGAATACGACCTTAATGGCCCTATCACGAAGTAATTAGTAATATCTTCGATTCTTTGTTTATATTCTAAAGTTAGTTCTGGTAGTACTACTGGGATTAACAATAGGGAGGACGAGACTATTTTAAAGCTCTGTTTTAAGGCTTCTTAACCAAATCTTTCTGTTTTAGGTTATGTTTTCCCACTAAAGGAATATGTGGGGGTTTTTTCCCATTATGGGTTAAAATATCGTTTTTTTGCTAGAGTATTCTTTTATCGAAATATAGTACCTGAATAGACTGTGAGTAATTAAAATGCGTAGAACAAGTCTCGACGTTTACGTTGATATCCTGGAAGCTGCGGAGAAAGGTGCAAAGAAGACGCGTTTGGTTTATCGCGCGAATCTCAACTTTGAGATAATCAAGAAGTATATCTCAAGTTTAACCGAAAATGGTTTCTTGGCTGTTGACGAGAAAGAGGGAAAGTATTACACTACAGAGAAAGGAATGAAGTTTGCTTCAAAGTATAAAGATCTAATACAGCCTCTCCATTTGGTTGAAAATCTCGGATAATAGCCCCAATATTATTCATAACTCCTTTTCTTCTGACGTAATTTGGTTAATACTATACTTGCCACGCGTTAATCATTCGCTTGAAGTAATTTTTTCACAAAAAGGTTGGCAAGTAATTATTTTTAAATTGCGACTTTGAATGTTAGATAGAAGTTCATCATCATGTATAAGGCCCAGAGAATTGAACCCCCAGTTAGGGTCCAAGATAGTATTTTTCCCACGTTTTTCAATTCTCTCTTCCCTCGTTTAGCTGATTATTAACAGATGTTCTATGAATTAAAATATTATGAACGTTTAATATGATTGTCTTAATACATGTGAGTATGTACATTTTTTCATCTAGTGTATTTAACTAGTTCTTGTATTTGGTATAGTTTTCGATATATTATCCATTTTTAGGGTGAAAACAACCACTTTTTCTTTTATTATACCTTATGTATGTTGGTTTATTGGTGCTTGTGAGGGTATTTTCGTAATCCCTCTGTTGCTCGTTGGGATTTTTTCGCGCGCATTTTTCCATTATTATTTGATACTTTTCAATCAATTTTTTGGATTAAGG
Source organism: uncultured Candidatus Bathyarchaeia archaeon (assembly GCA_964539725.1). Taxonomy (GTDB): domain Archaea; phylum Thermoproteota; class Bathyarchaeia; order TCS64; family TCS64; genus UBA8941. Next base: position 7,979 of record CAZIKD010000029.1, read on the forward strand.
TTACGAGTTTTTGTCGTTTTCACTTCGAATCCTTGGGTTTTTAGTATTAGCTATTTTTTTTGTTTATATTTAGTTATTGTCTCATTTTCTTAAAATTGTTATAAAAATTTAATTATGTGTCCTTAGTAAGTTAGTTATGTAACACTAAATGGAGAATGCAAGTCGATTCCACGAGGCACTTCTTAAACTGATTACAGGAAAATTATGGAACATCGATGAAATAATAATTTCGGGCATCATCTCAAATCTTAGTTCTTTGCAGAAGATCATTCTTAGGGTTAGGGGGAGTATTTTCTTAGAGGCGTTTTCTCTTCGTGGATGGACTGAGAAGTTACCCTTTTATTTGTTTAAATGTGACAAGCATGGGTATCAAATATCTTATCCTACGGGACATATGATGATTCTTTATTGCCCCAAATGTCTACATGATGAACAACATTCCATGGCCAACCTTTAATAGAAATCGGTTTTTATTATTGTAAATTTTACTTTGTGAATATCGCAGTTATTTTGAGGTCTTTTGTTACGATTATGTTGTTGGGGTTGGTGTTGCTGGATATGCTGCCGGTCCATTGTGTGAATTTCCATCCTGGGTCGGGGGAGGCGGTTAACTGTAGGCTGTCTCCGTCATTTACTTGTATGATCGTTGAGTAGGCGCCTGTTGCGCCTAGTAGTACTCGGCCGTTTCCAATTATTTCGATGGTTACAGTGTGCACTGGTTTGTTTAGGACGGCAAAGTAGTAGATTGCTCCTGTTCCGATTATGGTTATTGTGGCAGCCACGAGTATTATGATTCTGAGACTTGCATTCATTTAATGAATCCCTTGAGTGCTTAGTTTGTTGTTCTCTGGGTTTATCTGAGTTTCGTTTTTTTTGTTAATTAATCTGAATCTTTTTTCTATGTATCCATTGGTTCTTTACTTGACCTATCATTTTGTGTTGGTTTCAGAGTCTCTGTCGTGAATAAATTGCGACATTAGTATACTAAGATGACTTCTATGAGATATTTTATGGGTGAAGTTGTAAGCGCGCATGAGTTGGTTGGCCTCTTCAATTTTTTGTATAATCTATGTTATTCGATTATTGCGTGTACTAGTTCGAGTTTTTCTTTACTTGCTCCACATAATGTGATGTTTTTTTGACTGATTGGTATTCCTAACGATTGGAAAAATTCTAAGTGGGTTTTACTTGCCTGCCCATGAAGTTCGGATGTTATTGTTTTAATGAGAATTGGTTCGTTCTGTAGGACTTCCCCGTTTACTCCGATGCTTTTACCTATGCGTGTATACGTGCACCCATATTTTTTGCTCTGGTTTAGGTTCATGGAGCCGGTGAAGTGTAGAATTTTTTCGACTCTTCTCCGGGTAACTGCTTTTATGCTTACTGCCCAGTACTTTTCGTCGTCCTTGAATACGTGGATGTCGCCTAATCCGTATTGGCGCTGAGTCTTCTCGATGACTGAATAGATTTTTTCTTTTTTCATCCATCCCTCAAACTCAATTATTGGTATTTTGAGTCTTGTTTCCGGTATGTTGTTTGTGTAGAATGTAGAGTATGTGATATTTTCTTGGGGTTTGGGCCTTACTCCCACTCGGCCCAGGAACCCAGAGATTTTGTTGGCCGAAGGGGCCGTCATCTCCCGCTTTTGCGAGATCCTGAGAGCAGAGATAACTTCTCTTGTTGCTAATTTAAGTATTTTCTCGGTTTCTGAATCTAGTTCCTTTCTGCTCAATGGTGTGCAGATGAGGCCTGTTTTAGAGTTGATCGTCCCGGGTAGCCTGATTATTCTCCGGGTGTCAACGGTGACTTTTTCGTCGAAGATAATTAAATTATCTTTTGCCTCTTTGACTAGTTTTTTCCTATCCTCAATCGCTCTCATCTCCCGTTTTTTTGGATCCATTTCGGTGCTCTCGTCTTTCCAGGGGTCGTCGCATACGATGTGAAAACCCTTGCTCCCGGAGAAGGCGGAGTAGCGAATTTTGAATCCTTTACCCGTGAGGAAGTCGATGATCGCGATTGCTTGGCGTTTTGCTTCTTCTAAGTTGTTGACTTTGTTTGATACGTCGATGTCGAATGATAGGTCACATGATATGTAGATGTTTTTTAGGATGTCTTTTTCTAGCCTGCTTGCGATGATGTGGGGGTTCAGCCAGCAGGCTGTTGAGTAATATACGTCTAGGGGTGTTGCCTCAACAAGAAATTCTTGTAGGTCCGATGAGTTACGAATTTTTCGCTTTACTTTGTAGAAGTAGCCGTTTAGTAGTCTAAATCGGAAGTGTCTAAATTTTACTTGCGGAACTAGGTTTAGGTCGATGAGATTTGATTTATAATATGATTTTATTTGGTCTTGTGGGTTTTGCAGTGTGTCTATTGTGAGTTTTTTCATTCGCGTACCTTTATCAGGTCCCCGTATTTTCTTGTGTCGATATATGTTCTAAATCCTCTCTTCGCGTCGGGGCCTATGGATCCTCTTTTATCGAGTTCTCCAAAGATTTTTTCTAGTTGGTTTTTTACCTCGTCGCTGGTTTGTCCGTCACTAAAGTTGTATCCATAATTGCTTTTAATCCAGGCTGCTAATCTGCCGTATTTTCCGCTTCTCCTATTCCTCGGCTGCGGTCGTTGTTTAAGCTGTTCTTGTCGCTTGAGCTCTTCCCGCTTTCTTTCTTCTTCCTGCTGGGTTAAGCGTTTTTCAGCTTCCTTCCTTAGGCTTCCGAGTAGGTCTCTGAACATTGTTCTGTAAATCTTTTTTATAGGATAAAAATTATTGCCTAAATATTCAACAATTGACTTTTATTAATAATTAAATCATGCATGCGCGTGCGAGAATTGATCTTTGGTCGGTTAAACTTTCTTTTAGGCTACTTTGGTTCTCTCATTAACCTGATTGAGCAATGAGAGTCATCAAGGTCAATGCATCGAGGGCTTGCGCAGGCGATCTCTGACTCGAGGGATTCGGTCATGATGCCGGATATGTAGCCGTGTAGGAATAGACATCCACACGTATCATTCATGGCGCAGCTCTCGCTGAAGGGATTATTCCTGATTTTTAGTTCAATTTTTCCCGTTATGAGGTCGAGTTCTTCGAGGTCGAATTTTCCCCACCCCATCTGGCTCATTCTCTGTAGAGCCTTATCGACGAGTTCCTTCTTTTGTAGGGGTTTCTCGATTTTCTTCATCTCTTCCCTGATTTGTTTGATTTCTTTTACTCCGCTGTCGTGGCCCATGGAGTAGATCATGCTGAGTCCTGGTGCGCCGAAGGATTGTGATAGGTAGCTCATGATGTTGTTGAATGATTCTGACTTCATTAATAGCAGGGACTGGCTACCCTGTGTTTTCTCGTTTGTAACTTCAAGCCTCGAGTTTATCATCTTCTTCCTTCCAGCGACTCGGCGGGTTGGACAATCACTTGATAGTTTTCACAACGTATCTTTTTGTATTTTTATTGTTCAACCTTCCAGGCGTCGCAAGGTTGGTGTTGTTATTTATGTTTAAAGAGAATTATGGATCAATGATCCATCTTGCTATGTACCGTTTTTGGCGTCGTCTTGTATTTACTAATCTTATCGTTTAGGGAAGGCTGGTTTTCCCGCTTCATCATCCTTGGCGGCTTCAATGTAGCAATCCATGCAGGCTTCTCCCATGGTTGGGATGTATGCGATGAATTTTCTTAGTTTTTTACCGCATTTTATGCATAAGTGTTGTTCCCTATCGGATTGGTCGATTTGTGTGATGTATTGTTCTTCTACTATGTCCATGCCTCATCGTCAGTCTATTATAATTAAAGCTTAGTCGAGGGTGGCTTCTTATGTTTGTTCTTTAAATTAGATGCTGAACATTGTGTTTTTAGGAAGAGGTATCTCCTATACTCACCACACACTAAAAACAGCTTATGTTAAATATTATCTCTATAGATATTACATTTCGGTGATTAATAACGTCCATGAAGCAACAGACCGAAGAGAAGATGTTGGAGAGGCTTACAGAGATTAAGGAATTATTAACCCCAAAGCCTGCACCGCCACCCTCGCCACCAGCTAAGAAGTCGTTCAGCGAGGAGTTTATGGATTTCCTCAATAAATATGGGGTAATTGGATTAGCTATCGCGTTCATCATTGGTGGTGCCGCGGGTAGACTCGTTTCAGCGCTTGTGAGTGACCTTCTGATGCCCATTATCGCGGTGGTCGTCCCAGGCGGAGAATGGAGAACCACAGTCTTCACTGTTGGTCCAGTGAAGTTCTTACTCGGAGACTTCGCCGGGGCCCTTATAGACTTCATAATAATCGCCTTGGTTGTCTTCCTGCTCAGCAAGCAGCTCGCAAAGACTAAACTCAAGTAAATAATATTTTTTTTAATCAATATCTCTTATCAAATTTTCCAACTCTTCCCCAACCCATTTTTTCGTAAGCCTCATAAAACGTTACAACGACGTATGGTATTAGTGATGCGATGAATCTCCCGCCAGAACGTCTAGGCTCATTTTATCTCGGGGCAAAATATGACCTTGATAGAGGAAAAATCATAGAGGAACCAATCAACTACGACGCCCGAGACCTCACGACTCACGCAGTATGCCTAGGCATGACTGGCAGCGGCAAAACAGGCTTATGCATATGTCTTCTTGAAGAGGCGGCCCTCGATAAAGTCCCCGCCATAATTATCGACCCCAAGGGAGATATTACAAACCTCTTACTCCAATTCCCTAACCTGGACCCGAGGGACTTCGAGCCGTGGATTAACATTGATGATGCCCGGCGAAAGGGGATGTCAGTCGCCGATTATGCTGTAAGCGTATCTGATACCTGGAAAAA
>CAZIKD010000030.1:0-9109 GCA_964539725.1 uncultured Candidatus Bathyarchaeia archaeon
ATGTATATTTATTGGATTATAGTCTGCACTTCAATTCTAAGGGGGAGAATTGGGATAACTACCTCCACACCTGCTTCAGGAGCCTAAGTGCGCGGTTGAGAATCAGGTGGAGCTGAGGATGAGGCTATGGAGGGCTAAGTCTTCGACTCCGGATGAAGCCCACAGTACTCCATGAGCCTGTCATATAGGTAATCAGTCTCGCTCAGCCACCTGGGGTAAACTATCAGCCTCAAGTCCCCCATGACTGGCTTATACTTCTCCCACACGCGTGCTGACTATTCCTTTTTTACTTGATACGTTCTAAAAGAAAGAATCAGCATCAAAACAGCCAATGGCACCATTATATAGTCTCCAATGGCACCCGGGGGAACATGAGTTACCAGAAGAGGCTTCACATAGCCTATCATTATCCTCCCAGAGTACTCGATTACGACTAGTAGATACATAAAGGGAATCAAGCTCTTGTAACGCAAGAGCACGACGAGGAAAACGAACCCAATTATCAGCTGTGAAAGGCCCCAGAGCGCGAATAGGGCAATGATGTTTCCCCCACCGGAAATTGATATGTCTATCCCCGCGATGCTCTCCGCTCCTCCATCTGGCGCCAACAAGTGGATGCAGCTTCTAGCGAGGGTTACTAGGGTGATAATTAGAAACACCCAGACTATGATCCTGTTGCCACGAAACACGTTATCGATCTGCTTCGGGAAAAGCTCCATGTCTCCCCCGATTAGATCTACTAGTAGGGCTAAATAAAGTGAGTTAGAATGAATAGAATTGGGGAAGTTCTTCAGATTAGCGTTTTACAAATTTGTTGATGGCGTCAGCAACCTGCTCCGGCGCGCGCGCAGGTTTATTTAAAATCAGATCAATGCGTCCGCACTTAAATGGACAATTCTATTTCCTATCCAGTTTATTGCATTGTCACAACTAGGCGGATGCTCGGGCCACTTGGATGATGACCGAGTGTGTTCGGGAGGCCTGACTGGGGTATGTCGGCTCTATCGACGTGAGCACATTCACCGCCCCAGCCCTGTCAACGCCCTCTGAGTCCAGCTCGGTCCATATTCCCTCATGCAGGCAGACAACGCCGCGCATAATATTCTCTGTGACGTGGACGTTGACAACCAGCTTACCATCAGGGCTTGTAACCGACACCTCATCACCGTCCCTCAAACCTCTCCCATTAGCGTCGTCTGGGTGAACCCACAACCTGTGCCTCTCACGCTCCTTGAACCAGGGGATGTTAGCATTCTGGGAGTGAACCCTGAACCTAGACTTGGGTGAAATAAGCCTAAGCGGATACTCTTCGGTGGTCTTCAGGATCACCGGCTTAGGGAACGGTGAGGCCCCAGTCGCCGCGTATGCCTCCGAGAATAATTGAACCCTACAAGACGGTGTACCGAGGGGATGATTCATGGGGTCCCTGACGAAGTCGGAGAAGGCCACTCTAGACAAGTCACCACCAGAGAAGATGCCTGTCCGCTTGAACTCATCATAGTTCCTTACCTGCGAATCAGCTGCGAAGAGCCTTAGCCAAGCCTCCTCGCTCTTCCCCTCGGAGAACTTCTCCCCGAAGCCGAGCCTCTCAGCTAGTCCGCAGAAGATGTCGTAGTCGTTCCTAGACTCACCGATCGGCTGTGTAACCTGGTTCGAGAATAGGAGATAGTTGCCGCTGTTTGGGGTCATTATGTCGTTTCTCTCTAGGAACGTAGTTGCGGGGAAGATGACGTCGCAGTACTTCACTGTCGGTGTGAGGAAGCGATCGTGGCAGACGGAGAACTCGACTCGCTGGAAGGCCCTGATAGCCTTCTTGGTGTCGCTTCCCTGGGTGATATAGTTCCCACCGACGTTGTAGATTGCCTTAATTTCCGTTGGGAAACCGCCCCGCTTACCATCTAGTATCGCATCGGCCCAGCGATAAACGGGAATCGACGCCCCGGAGGGGTTCCGTGGGACTCCGATCTGGCCAACTCTGAGCTTTGGCAGCGTCCCGAAGGCGAGTGCCCCCGACGACCCTCCGCTCACACCGAGGTTACCAGTCGCGGTTTGGAGGGCGATAGCCATTCTGATCGCCTCCTCTCCTCCGATGGTCCTTTGTATGGAGGCTCCCGGGATCAACGCCGTTGGATGGGTCGCTCCATATCTCTTAGAGAGCTCCCTGATCACCGTGGAGGGTACACCGCAGATGTTCTCCGCCCAGCCAGGTGTCTTAGTCTCCCCATCAACTTCCCCTAGGATGTAGGACTCAAGCACATCGAAGCCGTGGCTATACTTCTCGATGAACGTCCTGTCTACAAGGCCTTCTGTGATGAGTGTGTGGAGGACAGCCATCATCATAGCGGAGTCGGTGCCCGGGTAGATGGGTATCCACCACGTTGCCAGGGTCTTCACTGTGAGGGTTCGGCGAGGATCGATCACCATGATCTCAACGCCTCGTTCCTTCGCCTCACGCAGATGAGCCTCGAGACCACACTCGAGCATGAGGTCCGAGACGTTGGCACCCCAGAGTATAATCATCTTAGAGTCCCGCAAGGTGCTCGAGTCGATGCCAGCCTCATAGGTACCAAGCACGTATGGCGTGACGAAGGTGGCGGCGCCAACGCTGTAGCTTGAGTGCCTCTCACTGTAGCCCCCGAACATGGCCAAGAACCTCTTCGTGAGCCGGTTGGTGTTGTGCAAGGAGCCACGGGTGGACCCCGAGCCGCCGAGGTGAAGTATAGACGCGACGCCATGTCGAGTCTTTACCTTGGTGAGCCTCTCAGCCACGAGGTCGAGTGCCTCATCCCAACTCGCCTCCCTGAACTCACCGCTACCCCTCGGACCGTTCCCTATCAGAGGTCTCCTGAGCCGGTCCTCCGAGTAGAGTACCCTGTGCATCTGGAACCCTTTTACGCAGCCCGTCATATGGGAGTCTCCGAGTTGGCTATCAGTGATCGCTATCACCTTCCCCTCCTCAAGCGTGGCGAGGAGAGGGCACCCGCCTCCACAGTCGAGGTTGCACGACACAGGTATCTGCTGACGGCTCAAACTCGGTTCCACCTTATGTCTTACAAGGGTCTAAAATGATTATCTTAGCGTTTATGGGTGTCACGTGAAGTTTAAGCTGTGGAATACGTGCGCTTGAGCTATCAGGACGAGGCCAGCGGTTATATCTCTCTAGGTTTGGCAATGATCTCCCGTATAACCGCGTCGATGTGGCAATTGACAGTTGTCTAAAAACAATGAGAAAATGGGTCAGTTGAAGGAGCTCGTAAAGCTCTCGGTTATTTTTATATCCCTCCTCGCCATCTCGGCGAAGAATGTGTCGGAGAGCTTCTCATCGTAGCCGATCTTCGCTGGGTGTATGACTCCGGGTATGTCCATCTGGCCCTTAGCGATCATCTGTGCGACGATGCTGCAGGGGAAAGCCGTCGTCTTCGCCATAGCAGAGAGGTCGTTCTTGAAGTCCTGGAACTCCACGAACTCATAAGTGTACTTAGCCAGGACGCCATCCTTCTTCCCTCTGACGATGACGCGCTGGCAGATTGCGTCACCCTCGTCGGCCTCATACTGAAGGTACTTATCGCCGAACGCCACCCAGAAATCGAGGGGGCTAACGTCGACGCCCTTCACCTTCAACAATTCCTTATCCATTAGGTGGAGCTCCTTGAGCTTCGTCCACATCTCGCAGTGGCCTGGCCACCTAATTGTTTGCCCATATGCTTCCTTCACGCCTTTGAGGCCGAGATGCTCTACCGTGTCCATTAGGCCACTGTTTGTGAAAGCTTCCAACCTGCCAAGCGGCTCCGGAAACTCAATGGGGGTAGGGTCGCTGAGAACTTTGACATCGATGGTCTTACCGTTTTTGAGTATCTTGCAGGTTCCTAAGCTACCGGAGATGGCGAAGGGCCAGCTCCAGCTGATCTTGTAGCTGAGGGGGTTGTAGTAGCCGGGTGTCCCTTTTTGGGGGAAGCCTCCGCAGGCAACATAGAGCTTATCGACATTGTCGAGTTTGCGGGAGCCTACGCCGAGGAGGACCCTGTCGGTTCCCACATCGAGACCGATGTGGGGGACGATGGTCACTCCAGCTTTCTTGGCCGAGTCATTGAGACCGAAGACCGTGTTGAAGTCGGCGGCGATGTCCGCCCAGCTGACCCCCGCCTCGATTGTAGCGGAGATGGCTTGGTCGCAGAACGTTCTCGGTATCGCGGCAGCGACTATGTCGAAGCCTTTGATGAGCTTCACTGTCGCCTTCTTATCGGTGACATCGAGTTTCTCGCAGCCCTTCACTTTCTCGCTGTTGACTCTCTTCGTGACGGTTTTTGCTGCCTCGACGTTTGCGTCGGCGGCAACGACTTCTTCAACCTCTTTCTGAGCTACGAGGTCCTTCAAGAGACCATAGCCCATCTTTCCGGTGCCTAATACGAGCACTTTCATCGTAATCAAGTTTAGCATTTACGGGGTTCGGAATAAAACACCTATGCCAACATGGGGGAATGGTTAGGTCTCCTTGTCGACTTCCCACCCCGCCTCATCCATATCTTGGACAAATGAGACAAGGTGGTCGACGAGAGCGTTCCACATTAGTATGCCCTTCTCGGATGTGGCCTTCGTAGGGTCTCCAGTGACGCCATATGGGGTTATCTCTTTGAATAGCCACTTGACGCTGACATGCTTGGGAAGGCTCGGTATGTGACCCTTCGCCCTACTTAAGTCGACGAGCTCGGGTGCCACCCTGAGCATCATGCTTGTCTCCCCCTCCCCTGCGTGGCCGAGCCCACCCCAGGCCTCGAAGGTCCCATCCGAAAGGAGTTCAGCAGCCGTCACCCACCACGAGTCGAGGGCGGCAATTTTCATCTCTGGATGATCAACTCTGTACTCACGTGCAGCCGTCTCGATGGCGGGAATATTGCCGTCGTGTCCGTTTACTATGAGCAACCTTCTGATGCCATGATGATTTAAGGAGTCGATTACATCCGTCAGAACGTGGATCAGCGTCTCAGTTGACATCGTGAGTGAGATGGGGAAGCTAGCGTAGTGGCGGCTCATCCCGATTGGGATGGGGGGAAGGCAAAGCATCCCTTCGACTCGCTGCGACACAGCCTGGGCTAGGCTATCCGCAACCAGCGTGTCCGTTCCGAATGGAAGGTGCTCACCGTGATACTCCGTCGAACCTACTGGTAGTACAGCCTTGTCGAAGTAGTTCTCCTTCAGTAAGTATCCCGTCATCCTGAGTAGTTGGGTATTGGTCAAGGGTCTTATCGATTTGAATGGTGGTGTCTGGGTAGAAAACTGTTGCATGTCTCTTGGGGATGGATCGTATGTTTGCTATTGGGAGAGAGACTGTAAAAATCATCTTCTTCACGTCTCGGATGCATTTCGCGTGTTCGCGCTCGTTTAGCTTGTAATTTTTCCCAGTCAAACGCGTGTAGTCGTGAAGCCTGGACCCAGTTCTTTGATTGCGATTGTGACGATTTTCACGAGGTTCTCGAGGTCACTGGGGGCGAAGACCTCGACGGGGCTGTGGCTGTAGCGGCGTGGGATACCGATGGTTGCCGCGGGTACGCCGCTTCTTGTCTGCATCATCTCCATGGCGTCAGTTCCCCCTCTCATTATACCGACCTGATGGGGGATGTCGTGGGCTTCCGCGGTCTTCCTCAGCCACCGATGGACCTGCTGGCTCTGGATGCGTACCCTTTCACCTTGCTCACCGACGTGAAGGCCCGCACCCTTTCCCACCTCATAGTATAGGTCCGTCATGTTGACATCGGGCTGGTATCCCGCTGGGAATGTGTCGACGGCCACGGCCATATCGACGTCGAGATCGTATAGGCACGTCGCCGCCCCCCTTAATCCAATCTCCTCCTCGACGGAGCCGATGTAGTAGACAGTGGCTTTAGGGCGTCTCTTGGCGAATGTCTTGGCGATGTGTATTATAGCAGCGCAGCCTGCGCGGTCGTCTATGCTTGGGCTGGCGACTAGGTCGTTGGCGAGCTTTACTGATGTCGTTGCATAGGTGATTGGTACCCCATTCCGCACACCCATCGCCTCGGCTTCATCTCTGCTACTCGCGCCTATGTCTATGTACATCTCCTCGATCGGGGGGATAGTATTCGCCTCGATTGGAGTTGTAATGTGGCCAGGCTTCACCCCGACTACGCCGACCACCGGGCCATTCTCTGTAAGAATCTGGAGCTGTTGCCCTTGGATGGCGCGGGTCACGCTCCCGCCGATCTTCCTAAACCTGATGAAGCCTGAGGCGTCGATGTTGAAGACAATGAATCCTATCTGGTCGAGGTGGGCTACGAGGGCGACCTTAGGCGCCTTCGGGTCCTCACCCCTCTGTGTCGCGATTATGTTCCCTCGAGGCGTTTTCTGGATCTCGTCGACGTAAGGCTTGATCTCTTCGATGAAAGCCTTCATCATCGGCTCCTCAAAGCCGGAGGGTGCCTGAACCTTCACGAAGCGGTAGAACAACTCAAGCAGGACATCTTTCTCACTCATGGAGGTAGGGGAGATAGTTGGGGAGAAGAGGTTTTGGGTTAGATGTCTATTATGTCGTCCTCTAGGCTGCCCTTCTGTTTCTTCTGTGTGGGTGGGTTGACCTTGTCGAGCATCTCGAAGACGGTTTCCATCTTGTCGTTGTTGAGTATCTCCTTGAACTCCTCGTACTCGGAGACATCGCGGATGAGGAGGCCTTTCCTCTTCGTGGGGGCGCCGGAGGCGTCGATCGGGTTGACCTCTATAGCGAGGCGGGCGGGCTGGCCGCGGTAGGCTGGGAGCTTCTGTATGAAGACGCTGGGAATTGTGGTCTTGACCTTCGCCCAGTCTTTTCCCGTTGCGAGGAACTCCTGAAGCTTCTCGGACATGTGTATGCCATGCGCGGCGCCTCTATTCAAGCTTAGCCCCGGTCATGGGAAGTGGTTTAAACGCCCATACCGATCATTGTTCATGTCAGATTCTCAGCTCATTTATCAACTTAGGCGTTGGGGAGGTCCGGGGAGGTACGACGGCGTCGCCCCTAATGGTATGGTCGCCTCGAAGCACACTCTAATTGGTGAGGCGGGGTGTAAGATGATCCGGCGTGGCGGTAATGCTGTGGACGCGGCTGTCGCCGCCGCATTCATGGACTGCGTAGTCGAGCCCGCCATGAACGGCCTAGGTGGTGAGGGCATCATGGCTATTCACCTCGCTACAGGGGAGAACGTTATAGTCGATTACGTAGGTAGACCATCTAAGGATTGCAGGCCTGACATGTATGAGTTATCCGATATTAGGGAGCCGGGCTGGATGGGGTGGAGGAGCGTCAAGGGAGATGCTAACGTCATCGGCCATAAGGCATGTGTGACCCCCGGGACCGTCGCGGGGCTCACGGAAGCGCTCGAGCGCTACGGTACCATGAGGCTTCCCGAGGTCATGGCCCCTGCCATTAGCGTTGCAGAGGAGGGCTTCCCGGTTGGCTGGTGGACCGCCGGCTACATCTTTCAGCGTATGAAAACTTTCTGGCACCTTGGAGAGTGGAAGCGGACATTTCTACACGACTCCCAGTTCCCATACGTCCCCTTCACATACGACTTGCTAGAGCCTGAGATGTTCGTCCAGAGGGACCTCGCGAAGAGTCTGAGGGCGATCTCTGAAGGTGGTAGAGACGCCTTCTATCTGGGGTGGATAGCCGACGCCATAGCCGAGGAGATGGCGAAGAACAATGGCCTGATCAGCCACGATGACCTCGCCATTTACGAGCCCATCGTCTCAGAGCCCGAGCCCGGCAGCTATAGGGAGCATGACGTAGTTTATGACCCCACCCACGGTGGAACGACACTGATGGAGATGCTGAATATCCTCGAGGGGTATGATCTATGTGGCTTCGGCTTTGGTTCGGCGGAGCATTTACACTTAGTCGGGGATGCCATAGGGTTAGCCTTTGCTGACCGATTTGAGTTCATGGGTGATCCTGGGTACGTCGACGTCCCGCAGAAGGCTCTTGTGTCGAAGGAGTATGCTGAGAAGCAGAGGCGTAGGATGAACCTCGACAGTACCGTGAAGATCAGGTTCGGTAATCCGTGGCCCTTCGAGCCCGACCACACGACCTCCCTCGCCGTCACCGATAAGGCAGGGAACATGGTCTGTGTCAATCAAACCCTCGTAAACCTCTTCGGCTCCGGAGTCGTCGTCCCAGGGACTGGAATAACTATGAACAACGCGATGTACGGGCTCAACCCTGAGCCCGGGCATGCGAATTCAATCGACGGGCGGAAGAGGAGAATACAAAACGTCTGCCCCACCGTAATCCTTAGGGGAGGCGAGCCTCTGCTCGCCTGTGGAGCCCCCGGGGGTAGGAACATCCCAGTCGCTGTCCTCCAGGTTATCCTGCACGTCATCGACTTCAAGATGGGGATACAGGAGGCGATAGAGGCTCCGAGGTGCGCGAGGGAGACGGGCCGCCTATTCATCGACAGCAGGTTCCCACCGGATGTGAGGGACAGGCTCACTGCGATGGGTCACGATCTCGACTGGGTCGACGAGGAGCTCAGGAGCTGGGCGAGACCAGTCGGCGTTCTCAGAGATCCCGTGACAAAGATGCTGCACGGGGGTGTAACTACAACCCTAACCACCTTCGAGTCCAAGGCCGTCGGCTGCTAATTACTAATCTATATCTTCCAGTCTAACTTGAGCCCATTCTTCCAGATTATCACTCTGATAAGACTCGCAATTGATATAGTAAGCCACAAGGGATTGTAAACAAAGAAGAAGAAAGCGAACTCGAGAATAGAGAACACGTAGCCGAGACGCCTCGCGAAATAGTAGAAGACCACAGTAAACGCGGTGAAGAGGATGGCCAAGACGGTGAAGGCCTTGAGGGTCGCAACGCTGAGCAGCATCGCCACAACTGGAGGCATGAGGAAGAGCCGTCTACCAGCGAAGAGGATTAGACCGAAGCTTATGGCGTCAACGTAAAGGGTGTCAGGGAATGCGAAGGTGACCGCCATCATCGGCAGGCTGGGGAAGATTATGAGGAGAGCGGTAAGTAGGACCTTAGGATGCTCGAAAATGCTCTTTACCAGCATCCTGTAGTGTCGCTTGAGCCAGTGTGCCTGCCCCGCGCTCCACCTCCCCCTCTGCTTCA
>CAZIKD010000030.1:9209-12671 GCA_964539725.1 uncultured Candidatus Bathyarchaeia archaeon
AAGAGGAAGCTCGTGAAGTTGGCGCTTAGGGCGTCGTAATTAACGATACGGGCGATGAATGAGTCCCTGATTATCTTCTTTTTTATCTCGATGAGGTCGAAGGAACCCATCTCCTCCACGACACGCCCCACGAAGCCCTCCTGGTGGACCTCGATGTCGCTGTCTAGGAATAGGAGAGCGTCGCAGGGTGTCGCATCCACGGCCTTGTTGAGCGCGGCGACCTTGCCGAGCCTCTCCGAGCTGACTCTAAACTTTACCAAATCTCCTAAGGCCACGATAGTGGCTTCGGTCTTCTGAGTCGGCTCGTCTACGCATACGACTATCTCCTTATCTGGGTAGGGGTCCGCGATGAGGGTCCTGATGAGTGGTTCAAGCTGATCCGACTCCCTATACACCGGGATGAATATTCATACCTTCGTAAGGGTCCACCTATGACTCGGTTTAAACCATAGGCAAACCAGGTGTGAATAAACGTATCCGTGCTAGTGTTGGCGTTCTCGCCTCATCTACCAGAAGGCTATAGGTATTCGTATGTGGATAGCGTCGGCTGGGCACTCCTCCTGACAGACGAAGCACATCTGGCACTCCTCATCGTAAGCAACGACGGGGTGATTAGCTTCGCCATCCCAGGTATAGACGTCTAGGGGGCAAACGTCGTAGCAACGTTTGCAACCTATGCACTTACCGTTGTCGACGTTAACAATCAAGGTTGCACCTCCTTGACGGCGATGTACTCCTCGCGTGTCGGCACCCTCTGCTCAGTCGTCTCCCTCTTCATGAGCCTCATCTCCCCAGCCTCGCGTTTAATGATGACGCGTTGCCTGTACCAGGCAGGGTGCTGGGTAGGGTGATCGATCCTGTGATGGAAGTGGCGTCCGAAGGGGACCGTCTCGGTCCGGTAGAGGGCGGCCGCCATGTGCATCTCGGCGACATCCATTATATTTCGTACCTCCACTGCGCGCATAAGCTCGTGAGGGTTCTTCGCTGATAGCTGGGGTAGGATCCTGTCCCGGAGCTCCTTGATTAGCCCGAGACCGTGTCTCAGCATCCCCTCCGATTTAACGACGTTACCGTATCGCGTTAGGACGCCACGCAACTTCTCCTCCAGTTCTTGTGGCTGGATCCCCTCAGCCCTCTTCGACGGGGCGAGGGCGGTCTCCTCTATGCTTTTTAGCTGCTTCTCGTCGACTGGTTTGAGCCGGGTTTGCTTAGCGTACTTAGCAGCTGCTTCACCAGCCCTGCGGGCGAAGACGAAGGCTCCACTGAGGCTGTCCATCCATACTTCGTCCCCCGCGGCATAGAGACCATCCATGCTGGTCCCGCCGTTGTACCTGAAGTCAGCCCCTCCGAGAAAGCCGATGGGGATGGGTATGGCCTCGACCTTATCCTTCCTCGGATCGAGCCCTCTCTGTCTGTAAGATTCGGGGAGGTAGATGTCGGGCTGATGCTTCTCATAGCTGGCGTAGGCTTTGCGTTTCTTCATCTTCTCTTCGCTTATGCCGGTAGCGTCCCAGTATATTGGGGCGTTTCCCTTTAAGGTCTCGAGGTGCATCGACCAGAGGCGTCCCCACCTCTTCGCATATGTCTCCATGAGGAACTCCTCACTTTTCCAGTTGATCATCTTGCCACCCCAGTAGCGGCCCATTGTGTTGCCGATCATGTGGTCGGTCCTGATGAGCTCCATCATGGTCATCTCGACGCCGGCGCGGTAACTAATGCCCCTACCATCGCCGCTGTTAGTTCCGACGTCTCGCATCCAGAACCAGCGCCGCCCAGGTGAAACTATGTAGGTGCGGCTTGAGGAGCCTGTGCACATGACAACTGCCTTGGAGCGATATGCAGTTAAGTCCCCCGTTCTGACGTTCAGCCCGACGATACCGACGACCCTGTTTCCCCGGGTGAGGAGATCTACAGCCATGGTGCGCTCCACGACCTCAATATTTCGGCGCCTCAGTTCAGCGACGAGGCACTTCTTCATGGTTCCCCCCTTAATTTCGACGCCCGACTCCATGCGCTCGCCTATAAATTTCTCCCAGTAGCTCGCGTAGCTTCCGTCTGGATTCTTGTATATCTCGAGGCCCCAGTTCTCGAGGTCCCTGACGATGGCGGGGAACTCCTCGGCGATTATGTACTTATCGAGTGGACGCTCTATGCCGGACCAGCCAGAGCTGCTGCTGAGATATCCCTCGACGAACTGCTCGGAGGTTGGTCCCCCGGGCACATTAGTCATAGGGTTGAGTTCGCCAGAGTGATGGCCCATGGCGAGATTGCCACAACTGCGGAGAACTGCCTTCTCTAGCACAAGTACCTTGTTGGTGTACTCGCTGACCTTGATGGCGGCCATGCTCCCCGCGGCACCGGCGCCGATGACGAGCACGTCGGTCTCTACAGTATTCAAAGGAACTCCTCTAGGAGGATACTGGAAGTATTATGGATAGATTTTTCTATCAACCGCCGCGCTAGACCTTTTCCAGTTAGATTTTTTTGTTAACATAAGTGTTATAAGTTGGTAATATATATCTTAAATACCGATTGTTCTCAAAACATGAGACATTCATAATTTAAGTGTGATGATAAATGACTCAAAGCATCATGGGTCAGTATCTAGACCTTCTTAAATCACGAGTAATGGTGGTTCCTACCTACGCTTTTCCTGCATTAATTAACCTACTAATCGCCACACGCATGAACTCCAACATTTACCAAATGTTTCTCATTACATTATGTGTCACATTGACATCTTACGCAGTTTACTGGTACAACGATTACTCTGACGCAGAGATCGATAGAATTAGAGAGGGTGAAGGAGAGACCGATAGAAGTAAGAGACCTTATACCTCTGGAAGAATCACAAAAAATCAGTTCCTCGCCTTCATTTTATTGGCAGGATCAGCAGGTCTTCTTATTGCATACTATCTTAACATCTACGTATTCGCAGTTCAGATAGCATATCTCTTTCTTGGAGTTCTTTACTCCTTAGAACCTTTCAGGTTAAAGAAGAGAATAATCGGGAAACAATTTGTGGTAATGGCTGGAGGAGTCTTATCGTGTCTTTCAGGGGCTATGGTCTTTGGAACAGTGTTCCCTGCTAACATGTACAGTATGATAATTAACGCGATAATCTATGCAACTGCACCTACTCTTGGGGATATTCGTGATATTATAGGAGATAGGAAGATTGGGGCTAGAACTCTTCCAGTCATTTTTGGACCAAAGTTTGCAGTAAGGTTTGCGATAGGCGGATTCATTGCTGTTATCTTGGCTGGTTTAGTTGGGTACTATGGAGTCGGGTTTAATGTCGCTTTACCTGTTTTGACTACGATTTCTATGGGTGCTTGGATTTTTACGGTATACCCTATCATGAAGCGTTGGGAAGATACGGTGTATGTTGAGAAAATTGTGTTTAAGAGGGTAATACCTAGTAACCTATTTATTCAGATTATTCCGTTGATTGGATTATTA
>CAZIKD010000031.1:0-1860 GCA_964539725.1 uncultured Candidatus Bathyarchaeia archaeon
CGCCTCGGGGGACTTGGGGGACTTAAGCCTCTCGTGCGTGCTTACTCTGGCGTAGGGTTTCGGCAGTAAACGTCTTCTATCCAGTCATTGGGTACGTAGTCAAATAAGAATCGAGTCAGCCCCTTCAAGCTGAGATAAGTCGCGGGGCTGGCAGTCAGTAATACTTGTAATTAACACGTAGACTATAATCATTCTAAACTGATGCGCGGGTGGCCTCTTCCTTGATCCTCCACTTCGTGTAGTCGACGAGTCCTATGATGTTGGGGATTGCGGTCCTGCGCCTGCTGTCGTCGCCGTCGAGGGAGAGCCGGAGGAGGGGGTCCTGCTCCTTCAACAGTTCCCATATGCCGTTGAGGTCGAGCCCCTCCCGGACGCCGCTTTCCACGACTTCGACCCACGTCTCTAGCTCCCCCCTGTAGAACGTGAGCTTCTTCACCGCGTCGTAGGAGTATCCGAAGTGGCTATAGCAGACAATCTCGGGGCGGAGAGCGATGAGCCTGTCGATGGTCTCCAGCGCCCACTCGGGGTTGAAGGGGGGAGGCGTGATAGGGAAGATGTTTCCGCTCCTCTTGCTGTAGCTTCCTCCACAGTCCCCGAGGATGATGATCCGGTAGTCGGGCTCCCAGAAGCTCTGGCCGTGGCTCGCGTGCCCCGGCGTCCAGATCACCTTCAACGTCGCACCCAACAGGTCGAGGAACTCGCCGTCCTTTGACTCCTGTATCTTCATGGGATTCAATCCCCGAACCTCCCCGTACTTCTCGTAGGCGGGGCCAAAGAACTGCTTCGCCGACGCGGCTAGACGGCTCGGGTCGACGATGTGCTCCACAGCTTTGGGGTGGGCGTAGACGTCAGCCTCAGGGTGCGCCTCTATCATCTTCCATGCCCCTCCACCGTGGTCGAGGTGGACGTGGGTGAGCCCAACGTATCGGAGCTGCCCTATCTTAAGTTCCCTCAGCCCCTCCAAGGCCCCAGGCACCTGACTAGTCGGCCCGGGGTCGATAAGAATGGGTTCTCCACCCTTCACGACATACGTCCCTAGTACGCCTTGGGAGCCGTGGTAGGGTGAATCGACGAGGTATACAGGGCCGAGTATCTGTTGGGTGAGCACACTTCACCCGTGCCTCATAGTGTTTTTAATCCCTTCGAGGGTAAGACCCTGAGAAGGAGCCGACCACGGCGCTCAGCACAATCGATGCACCGATGATAATGATGATGAAACTGGGGAGAAGGTTCGCGCCGACGATCATCCCCTGTCCATATAGCCTAATTATATAGGCTAAGGTAAAGCCACCGATTGCGCCGACGACGTTGCCGAGCCCCTTCGCAACGCGTCCCGAGACCATCCTCAAAGTCCCCTCGAAGAGACCCCATGCCGATGTTATGACGAAAAAGAGGAAAATCGGCTCGGTGAGGATTATTGGTAGCAATGTTGGGCCGTTTACCCAGCTACGGAACCATACGACAACTTCCTCCCAGACCCAAGGATACTGGAGATATACCCAAGCAACCGCTATTAAGAAGACACCGAACCCTACACCGTCTAAGTAGTCGGAACCACGGTCGGATCTTTCAAACCACTCAAGACGCCCAGGGTATCTCGGTCTCCACCGCCTCTCGAAGGGGCTGACGGACTCATCCATCTTTTGCCCACACCTATCGCAGAATATGGCGTCGCCTGGGAGCGCCTTACCACACTTGGGGCAATAGACCATATCAACCATTATGATGCGAGGGAGGAGGGAGGAATATAAGGGTAGGGAAATCCCGGGTAACCCATTTTAACCCATCTGACCTATTAACCCTCTTGACCGATATGCGGGTAGCAGTCACAGGCGGAGCGGGCTACATAGGCTCAAAACT
>CAZIKD010000031.1:1960-4705 GCA_964539725.1 uncultured Candidatus Bathyarchaeia archaeon
GTGGTATTTTGCAGCAGCGCTGCTGTCTACGGATCACCAAAAAAAATACCAGTGACAGAAAGGCACCCTCTCCATCCATTGAATCTCTACGGTGTAACTAAACTCACCGGTGAGAAACTGATTGAATCATATCAATTGAACAAAGGTGTGGAGACAGTCAACCTCAGATTCGGGAACGTGTATGGAGTCGGCCTATACACAAATTGGATCGGAGTAATCCCAAAATTCGTCTCACTCGGAGTCGAGGGGAAACCTCTCACCGTCTACGGCGATGGTAACAGCACAAGGGACTTCGTTCACATCGAGGACATCACGCGGGCGATCACCCTCAGCTTAGTAGCAAAGGGCATCAAGAGAGAAACCCTCAATATAGGCAGCGAGACGACAACCGTCAACGAGATAGCGGGCATAGTCGCACGGGAGGTTGAAAAAGTTAAAAGGAAAAAGGTCTCCATTATTCATCTTCCTCCCCGTCAAGGTGAGACGAAGGAGTTCAGTTACGACGCATCAAGGATAAAGAGTGTTCTCGGGTTTGAGCCGAAGTGGAAACTCGAGGAAGGTATAAAGCTGATAGTCAGGTACCGGATAGATTCTGAGAAGTAGTAAACCCGAAAAGTGGGATTACTCGAGGACCACCATTGTCAGAGTCGACCTGACGTGGTTGAGGCGCCTGATCTTGCTTGTGATGACGTCCTTGATCTCCTGCATCGAGGAGGCTTCGAGGCGGACGACAAAGTCATATACCCCGTAGACGCCGTAGACCTCTTTGACCTCAGGAATCTCCTTCAGAGCCTTGCTGACGTCGGTCCCCTCGCCGAGATCAGTGTTGATTAAGACAAAGGCAACGCTCATGGATGCACCTCAGTTGATGCTCACGCTGAAGGTGATTTAACATTTTCTAGGGATTAACAAGAGCGCGCGCAGTTCCAGAAAAAAATCGAACCCTAGTCGTTTACTGTCGAACTAGTATTCGACACAATTCTTAACCTCGCTGCTTACGTCGGTGCTTCTAGGCGTGGATATTGGGTTTCAACAGGGGCGTCTCGATAGTTGGCGCAGGGATGACGAGGTTCCACAACAAGATCCACATTGATAAGACGGGAAGGGAACTCTTCGTCGAGGCAGCCTTAGAGGCTGCGGGTACCGTCGACCACGGCTTCAGGTTCAGGGATGCTGGGGCCCTATTCGTAGGGAACTTCGCGAGTGAGGTCTTCGAGGGGCAGGGGCATACTGCAGCCGTGATGGCCGACTGGTTAGGTGTTAACCCCATACCCGCCTACAGGATAGAGGACGCCTGCGCCAGCTCTGGTGCCGCCCTCAACCTTGGGGCAATGGCCATCGCCTCCGGGATGACTGACGTTGTGATAGTTGGAGGCGTCGAGAAGATGAGCAGGCTCACAACGGATCAGGTTACTGACGCTCTTGCACTTGCAGCCGATTCCTCATACGAGATCTCCGTCGGATTCACATTCCCCGCCCTCTACGCTGCCATTGCCTCCGCTTACTTCAAGAAGTACGAAACAAATTGGGAGCAACTGACTGCTATAACCATTAAGAATCACAGGAACTGCGTCCTTAACCCTAAAGCCCAGTTCCAATTAGACATCATGGCGACTGCTCAGAAGATGGGGGAGAAGAGCGGAAGAGTCTTTAAGGATGAGATGGAGTTCCTCAAGTCAGACTTCAACCCAACTATAGCCTCTCCTTTACGGCTCTTCGACTGCTGTCCAGTCTCTGATGGAGCTGCGGCTGTCATTTTAGCCTCTGACGATGTTGCAGGG
This sequence comes from uncultured Candidatus Bathyarchaeia archaeon, assembly GCA_964539725.1. GTDB lineage: Archaea > Thermoproteota > Bathyarchaeia > TCS64 > TCS64 > UBA8941. The sequence continues at coordinate 3,742 of CAZIKD010000031.1, forward strand.
AGGTACACTGACACGCCCGTCAAGATTGTGGGCATGGGGCAGGCGAGCGACACCATTGCCCTACACAGCAGGCCCGACTTTACAACCCTGAGAGCAACCGTCAAGGCCGCTGATGATGCTTACAAGATGTCGGGAATCACCCCTAGGAAGATCCAGGTCGCCGATGTCCACGACTGCTTCACGATAGCCGAGGTTGTTGCCACCGAGGATCTCGGGTTCTTTCCGAAAGGGCAGGGCGGAAAGGTTGCAGAGGAGGGGGAAACGGCTCTAAACGGGGAGCTGCCCATAAACCCTGATGGGGGACTCAAGGCTAAAGGTCACCCCGTTGGCGCCACCGGCGTAGCGATGGCGTACGAGATGTTCAAGCAACTTCGCGGTCAAGCTGGAAAACATCAGGTCCAGGGGGCCGAAGTCGGACTAGCCCATAACGTTGGAGCAGCGGGCGCGAGTGTCGTCGTCCAAGTATTCAGGAGGGGTTGATTTAATGGAGTTCACGACAAAATTTTTCAATGGATTCGTAGCCCAGGGGAAGCTCATGGGCAACCGGTGCAAGAGCTGCGGGAACCTCCATATCCCACCTAGGCAGATATGCTCTAGATGCAGCTCACAACAACTCGAGTGGCATGAGTTCAGGGGGGAGGGAACCCTAGAGGCAGTCACAATCAACAGGACCCCATCTAGTGGCTTTAAGGGACGCTGTCCCTACTCGGTCGGGATAGTAGGACTAGACGAGGGACCATCAATCTCAGGACTTATGGCCCTCGATGAACCCGAGAAGATGGAGGTGGGTACGAGGGTCTTATTTACCGTCGTGAAGGATGGTGAAAAGTCGATACTTGCCTTCAAGAGGCTCTAATTACTCGCCTGTGAAGTTGGGCTTCCTCTTCTCCTTGAACGCGGACACGCCCTCTTTAAAGTCCTTCGTTTCGAATAGCTTTGAGAACTCCGCTGACTCCGCCTCTAG
>CAZIKD010000031.1:4805-12667 GCA_964539725.1 uncultured Candidatus Bathyarchaeia archaeon
AGCTTCGCCTTATCGCTAGCGACCCTGAAGTCGCACCAGGAGGCGAGTTCGCAACCCCCACCAAGGGCAAAACCATTGATGGCAGCGACAACGGGTTTCTTCGCGGCCTTGATCTTCTTCATAGCCTTCTTCCCGGCCTTAGTGTAGTCGAGCGCCTGGTCGGACGTGAGCTTGCTGAACTCGTCAATATCAGCACCTGCGGAAAAAGCCCTATCACCAGAGCCAGTTATCACGATGCACCTTATGGCATTATCCAAATCAGTGTTCTTGACAGCGTCCGCGACGTTGGTGAGCATCTCGGTACTTATGGAGTTGAGTTTCGATGGGCGGTTCAAAATGATCCTAAATACACCGTTCTTCGCCTCCGTCAGGACTGGCTTTTCCTCTACACAAACGCCTGCCTCGAGACGTTTTTTAAGTTCAAAAGGCCCGAAGGGTAGGTTTGCACCTAGCTTAACGGCTAGGTCGACGGAGACGGGGTCGGAGATCCCCTCAGCAACGAGCCTCTCCGCCTCGGCTATGAAGGGCTTCAGGAGCAGGATAGGGTCAAAGCCCTTCGCCTGCTCCTCTTTCACTTCAGGCTTACCGTATGTGTAGAAACCCTCACCAGTTTTCCTGCCAAGCTTCCTTTGCGTGAAAAGTTGCTGGATGGGTTCCGCAATCTTATAGGAGGCGCCGAGGTGTTCCTCGAAGACTTTGAGGATGTTGTATGTGATGTCGAGTCCTATGAGGTCGGCGAGCATGAAGGGGCCCATGGGCATCCCGGCCTTATACTGCATCGCTGCGTCCACTTGCTCCTTTGAGTAGCCCTGCTCGAGGAGCTTCGCGGCCTCGTTAAGATAGGTTATGAGTATGCGATTAACTATAAAGCCTGGCGCGTCACGGATCACGAATACGGGGGTCTTTCCGAGCCTCTCGGCAAGCTCCTTTACCGTAGCGATCGTCTCGGGTCGCGTCTTTTCTCCGGGGATGATCTCGACAAGCTTCATGATTGTAGGAGGGTTGAAAAAGTGCATCCCTATGAAGCGTCCCGGGTTAGAGACAACCTTCGCGATCTCTGTGATACTGAGGCTACTCGTGTTCGTTGCGAGGATCGCTTCGGGCTTCGTGTGTTGGGATACTTCGCTCCATACGGCGTGTTTAACCCCCATCCTCTCGGGGACGGCCTCGATGATGATGTCCGCGTCCCTGACGGCGTCTGTGAGGCTGAGGGTCATGCTGATCCTCCCTAAGATGACGGGAAGATCCTCCTGTTTGAGGCGCCCCCTCTCTACGAGGCGTCCCAGATTCTTGTTGATCCCGGCCTTCGCTCCGTCGAGGAGGCTCTGCTCTATGTCCCTGATAGTGACGCTGATGCCCGCCTGAGCGGCTATTTGGGCGATGCCGTGCCCCATTACACCGGCCCCCAGGATGGCGATCCTACTGACCCCTTCAGGCTTCATGAATAATCAACCAAACTACGACTAGACGCCTTAAAGCGTTTTTCTGGGGCGGATCATAGGAAAGCTAGGCGCGGCCTACGCCCAACGAGAAAGCCGATGGTGAACATGGCAACGATCCCAGTGACGCTCAGAATCAGGAAATCCTCCTTGCTCCTCTGAAGTTGTTCCTTGAGCTCAGTGATGATCCTCTCCTGAAGATTGTTTAAGTTGAGAACCGCCTCATAATCGTTCTCCAACTGCTTATGATTATCGTCTAGGGTCGCGTAGTCCTTCTTCAACTTCAAATACTCATCCGCGGCTTGTCCAGTGGAGTTGAGGTTGTAGAAGAGGAGGGAGACGAGCTTCGGCTGGTCGAATTGGTAATAATTCTGTATCAACTCGAGGGCGTTTATGTAGTCGCCCCTCGTTATGGATGAGTTGAGGTTGTCGAGCACTTTAGTGTAGTATTCCTTCCCGATCTGGACCTGCCCGCTGTTGATGTTATTGAGCTGACCCACCTCCCCCCTTATATCGAGGAACTTGCCCCGGATGAACTCCTGCTTAACGAAGTCGATGATATAGTAGTCGTTCCTCTGAGTCTTCACCCTGTCACCTACGCGAAGCTGGTAGCCCCCATCTTTATCCGAGTAGGTCTGTACGAAAACGTTAACTCTGAAATATAGGACAAGGTTCTCGTCCGGCCTCACCCCGATGACCTCATGCCCCTTGGTAAGATTATACGTAAAAGTGTACCTAAGCGTCCCATTGATAGGCGGGATCGTGATGGTGTAGTAGTTGTCGATCTGCGTATTGTTAAGAGACGTGAGATAGCCTACAGACTGCCCGCCATAGTAGAGCCTCCCCAGCTTACGCAGCTCGAAGAGAGTCTCGATTGTGAAGTTACCAGAGTATTTTACAGTAGAGTCCGACGCATTGACTATATACCCCTTCTGGACGTTCACACCCAGGTTCTGAATCTCCACTTGGAAGCTGCACTTGTCCCCCGAGGTGAGTTGGTTGAGTAAGGGCTCGGGGGTCGTGTATGTCGTGATTTTCACGGGGCTTGGGGATTGGTCGCCTAGGGTCATACTCGGGGTCACTATTATCATTACAATAAGTAATGTGAGGTAGGCGATTCTATTCTGGGGCATTTCAATATTCAACTCCGACTCACGGCTCTCTTAAAGGCTTGGGGGGAGTGGTAAACATCAATCGTCTAAGGAATTTTTGACGCTTGACTGGAAAGGATAAATGTGGGAAGAAGCAGCGGAAGAGTTGGCTGACTTACGTGACGAGGATAGTGGTCCTAGTCAAGGACATCCCGGACATCAACGAAATCAAGATAGATCCTTCTACGCGACGCCCCATGGTTGAGGCTTCTAAGAGGAGGCTCAACGACCTCGATAAAAGGGCTCTCGAGACAGCCATCAGGATGAAGGAAGCGGGGGGATTGGAGGTTGTTACGGTATCTATGGGGGATGATAGGACGAAGACTAGCATCCTGGAGGCCCTCGCTATGGGCGCGGACGCCGCCTATCTCGTTAATGACCCCGCCTTGAAGGGGCTGGACGCCTACGCCACGAGCCGCGTTCTCGAATCAGCGATAAGGAAAGCGGGGGCCTTCGACGTGGTAATCGCTGGAGAGTTGTCTCTCGACGGCATGGGCTCCCAAGTTGGCCCACGTGTCGCGGAGTTACTCGGCGTCCCGCAGTTGACTTACGCAAAGGAACTCAAGTTTGAGTCGGGCAAATACCGGGCCATCAGGGACCTCGAGGACGTTGACGAGGTCGTAGAGGCCGAGCCACCGTTCCTCGCCACTGTCGTTAGGGAGATCAACGAGCCTCGCATTCCCAGCTTAATGAACATCATGAAGGCAAAGAAGAAGCCTCTTACGCAGTGGAACGCGGAGGCTCTTGGCTTAAATGCGGACGAACTCAGGGCTTCCGTCAGAGTAGAAGTTACCGACGTCAAGGTGCCAGAGGTAAAGAGGAAACGTGTGATGATCAAGGCTGAGAAGGTGGAGGAGGCGGTGGCCATGCTGATCTCGGCGCTCACTGCCGATGGAGCCCTTGAGGGATGAATATGAAGACACTTATCTACTCCGAGAATACCGAGCTGTCACTCCAGCTACTTGGTAAGGCTCTCCAACTCTCAGGTGCGGCGGTATCCGCCATCGCGGTCCAGTCTGATCAGGCGAGGGTGCTCACGAGCAGTGGAGCTTCGAAGGTTTACCTAAATATAGATAAGTCATTCGACACCCTGAAGCTGTGTTTACTCGACGTGATTGCTAAGGAGTCGCCTGATCTTATCATGGTGGGCTCAACAAAGAGGGGAAGGGAGCTCGCACCGAGGGTCGCAGCAGTCCTAAACGCGGGCTACTCAGGAGACTGCTTTGACGTCCAGCAGGAGGAAGTTGGATTCGCCGTTAAAAGGCTTGCTTATGGCGGCTCGACTGTGGCCTCGACGAGGATTAAGGGCAAGCCTGTCATCATCAGCGTCACGTCGAGGAGTTTCCAGAAACCTGAGGCTCATGGGAAGCAGGGAGAGATAGTGGAGCTAAACATATCGGTGACTCCGAAGATCAAGGTACTAGAAACCAGACCGAAGAACACCCGTGATGCGGGGCTTGAGAACGCTAGGGTCATCGTCTCCGCTGGTAGGGGCTTCAAGAGAAGGGAAGATCTTAAGCTACTTGAGGAGCTCGCCACCGAGTTGGATGCCAAGATGGGGTGCAGTCGACCGGTCTCAGCTGACTTAGGCTGGATGGACCAGTGGGTTGGGATCAGCGGGAAGAAGGTGGCGCCTCGTCTATACGTCGCCTGCGGAATCTCGGGTACGATCCAGCATGCGGCCGGCATCAGGGACAGCCAAATAATCGTCAGCATTAATAGAGACGAGGTCGCCGGCATCCACGAGTTGAGCGACTACAGTATCGTGGGGGACATCTATATGGTGCTACCCGCCTTAACTAAGGGGCTCAGGGAACGCGCCAAGTAGAGCTAAGCCTTTTCTTCGATCCTTCCGAGTACATATTGTGCCACTCGATGATTCCACCCTCACTTTGATCGGTGAGGCAGCCAGGCTTATCAAGCGCTCCCGATACGTAACCGCCCTGACCGGGGCAGGCATCTCGGTGGAGAGCGGCATACGTCCCTTTAGGGGCCCCGGCGGGCTCTGGACGGAGTTCGGCGAGCCTTCAATGGATGGCTACAGGACGTTCGAGGCCAACCCAAGAGGGTACTGGGAGGAGATGCTAAGCCATGCGAGAAAGAGCAGGTTTGGGGACAGCTTCAGGGAGGCGAAGCCGAACGCCGGCCACTTGGCTTTCGCCGAGCTTGAGGCAATGGGGGTCTTAAAGTCGCTCATCACTCAGAACATTGACGACCTTCACATCGAGGCTGGAAGTACTAAGGTGCTCGAGATACATGGTAATAGGCTCAAGCTTAGATGCGTCGGGTGTAATACGAGGTTCCCGAAGGCTGGCTTCGACCTCTCCACCCTGCCGCCTCGGTGCCCCGAGTGTGGTGGAGTAGTGAAGGACGACATAGTCATGTTTGGTGAACCTATACCACGTGACGTCCTTGCTGCATGCCAATATGAGGTGGGGCGGAGCGACTGCATGATAGTGGCGGGGACATCTGCCGTCGTTTACCCCGCTGCGAGCCTACCCCTCATCATTAAGGATAGTGGAGGTGTCATCATCGAGATCAATCCCTTGGAGAGCGATCTGAGTAGAATCTGCGATGTTGTAGTTAGGGCGTCGTCGGGGGAGGCGATGCCCTCCCTGGTCGGGGCTCTGAAGAGGTTAACCTAGCTTTTTTCGTGTCCAGTCTGCGACCTCTTTCCCGGTGGCGAACCAGACGTCCCCCTTCTGCTCCATCTCAGTGATTAGCATCTCAAGCATGTCGAGACGGCTTATCCTGCCGATGGCCTGGGGGTGGCAGGTTAGGCCGAAGTATCTTCCAAGGCGATATATGCCCTCGAACTCGGCCTTCCAGATCTTGTAGGCGTCCTCTGGACTGCGTCTGTAAGTGTCGAACTGGGGCCAGTCGTCCAGCATCCACTCGACGGGGAGCTCTACGAGCCCTGTGGGTTTGCCCCGCCATTCGAGCATGTAGGGCATGTCGCTATCCATGAAGTCGCTGTCATATTTGAAGCCAAACTGCTTTATCCTGTCGATGGTGCGATCGCTGATGAGCCAGTAGGGGGCACGGAAACCCTCCGGTTTGACACCGAACTTCTTCAGTGTGGCTAGACTCCTCTCGAAGACGCTCTCCTCGAGCTCCCAGCTCATCTCTCCTAGACGTTCGTGTGTGTAGCCGTGGGCACCTACCTCGTGACCGTGCTCAAGGATACTCTTAACTGAGTCGGGGTATTTATCAGCGGTCCAACCCGGGATGTAGAACGTCGCTTTGAGGCTGTGACTTTCGAGGACGTTGAGGATTCGAGGGATGGCGACGTTAGGGGCGAAGCGTCCCCTGCTCTGGTTAACTACGTCGAGGGGGGTCCGCCAGATTGTGGCGCTGTCTGAATCGTAGTCGAATGAGAGGTTTACACAACATTTGAATCCTTTTGGCCAGAAACCCATTCAATTCACCATTTGATTAGGGTAGCAGAAGCGGGTATAAGAGATACGTATGATTCCGGGCATATACCAAGGTTGGTCCAACTGATCCTGTTAGTTACAAGTGTTGTTAGGTGCGTTAGGTAATCTCAACATACGCCCCGTATATTGCGGCCACCCGTTCTGCGACCTGCCTGATCGTCATGGTCTCCCCCATCATTAGGTGGATTCCCTTGCCCTCTTGGAGGTAGACAAGAAGGTTCATTGCACACTGTTTCACCTCTACAAGGGTAACAAGCGTGTCCTCGGGGGGTCTTATTCGGATGACTCCTGTTTCCCTAGCGGCTTTGTTAAACCGGGGGAAGAGACGACTTTCATTCGGGTCCTTCCCTTCGAGGTCGTAGATGTTGGGGAGCCTGACGGTGATCGCGTCGGGGAGTGACTCGATCATCTTCTCAGCCTCCCTCTTCCCCGAGGCGTATGGAGACTGGAGCTGTCCACAACACTGGCACCGGAAGTTGTCCCCGGTAAGCTGCGTGCTCGTGAAGATCAAGCGTTTACCGTGTTTTCGACAAGCCTCCACAACGTTTACCGTCCCGTTAACGATGTGGTCCCAATACCTCCATGGGTTATCGATGCTATCTTGCACTATGCATGGGGACGCGAGGTGGTAGACGACGTCGCATCCATCAACAGCCTTGTCGACTCTTTTCGCTTCTCTGATGTCGTCCTTTGGGTCCGAGGCGATGTCGAAGTTTATAGAGGTATGGCTGGCCTCCCTGAGTACTTTGACGAGTTCAGAGCCTATATAGCCACTTCCACCTGTCACGAGGACCTTCATCCCGTATGACTATTAGGGGGAGACTTATGTCGTTTACCCGTGGGGGCTCCTCGTTTCTAATTTGTTATCTGGACTAGATTCGGGTTTGTAATGTGGTGAAGGAAGCGGTGTTCGGAGTTGATTAATTCTTATGATACCTTGGAACCGTTGGGGACATCTCGCTCGGTTGTTAGGAGGGCAAGTTTCCCATCCTTCTCCGCCGTGAGGAGCATACCATTACTCTCGTTCCCAAATATCTTCGCGGGCTTGAGGTTACAGATGACGCAGATCACCTTGTTTTTGATCTCATCCGCCTTATAGTACTCGACGAGGCCGGTGACTATCTGGCGGGTGTGGTCGCCCATGTCGACTTGGAGCTTATAGAGCTTGTCGCTGCCAAGGATCTGCTCAATCTCTTTGACGGTGCCTGTGCGGATGTCGAGACGCTTGAACTCTCGGATGCTTACTATATCTGACTCGGACATGGCTCAGGATTTGACCTCATCTACTTTTAAGCCTTAACCGGGGTGATGACATAGAGGTAGACCTTAGCATCTGGGAGCTTCTTCGTAGGTTCCCACCCCTCAAATGTGAAGGAAAATGAAACTACCTTGGCCCCGGGCTTCAGCTCCGCTTTGAATTTCTCCCTGAGCCTGTTGTTTATGGATTCGCCCTGATAGACGGTGACTACGGTTGCCTCAGCGATGCTCGTCTTGAAAAAGTCTCCCCAGATTACGCGAAGTTTGTCATGTGCTGGGCTCCTTCGTGCCCTTATCCGGGACCATAAGACCCTTATTGGGTCGGCTTCCACCCCGACTGCCCGTGCGCCTCGCTTGGTGCCCTCAAGTATGATCCTGCCGTCCCCGGAGCCGAGATCATAGAGAACGTCGCCCTCACCCACTTCTGCTATGGTAAGCATCTTCTCGACTACGTCGGGTGGCGTCGGGAGGAATATGGCGCCTATGAAAATGGGCCAGATGAGCCAAAGCAGGAACCCGAGGACGAGAAAATAGGCTACGGTTAGAAGGATGATCCAGTCCACGTAACCAAGTTATTC
>CAZIKD010000032.1:0-12557 GCA_964539725.1 uncultured Candidatus Bathyarchaeia archaeon
GGGCAGGGTATCTGTGGTCTAGAGGTTAAACAAGATGGCGGCTGTAACCAGCAGAAGGTTCTTCGAGGAACTCGGCCTCCTCGTCGGTAAACCCGTAGCGGTATTCGACACCGCCGGCAAGTCCTACGACGGCGAACTCCTCGGCTACGACTCCAACACGCTGAGCATCTGCCTAGGCAATGTAAATACCGAGCGCGGCAAGGCTCACAGAGTCTTCATCGCCGGAAGCAGCGTCGCCCGAATCCTAGCCTCTGAGAGGCCATTCAACCTCGAGGGGTTGAAGGAGAGGCTCGATAAGGTGTTCCCCAACATGGCGCAACTCATTCCGGAGGCACGTATCATCATAGTAATGGGTAAGATTAGGCTCAACGAGACCGGTGTCATCGAGGGGACGGGTCCCGCAGCCGACAGGGTAAGGGACATCTTCCAGAGATTCAAGACAGAAACTCAGGGCTAATTATTTTTACCCTACTAGGTACGACATGTACCCTTTTCATATTTAACACCAAGGTGAAATACCCGTCACTACACACCCAGAGCCGATATGGCCTTCGAGCTCAGAGACAGGGACCTCATGGGCAGGATCGGCCGTCTAAAGACTAAAAGCGGCATAGTAGAAACCCCCGCCTTTATGCCCGTAATCAATCCCCTAACCCAGGTCATCCCCCCTAAGAGGATGAGAAAGGAGTTCCATACCAACATCGTCATCACAAATAGCTACCTAACTAAGAAGAACTTCTCCGATGTCCCTAACCTAGACGTCCATAGGCTACTCGACTACGATGGTGTCGTCATGACCGATTCGGGTGCCTACCAGATACTCGTCTACGGGGGGGTCGAGGTCACCCAGCCAGAGATCATAGACTACCAGAAGAAGATACGCAGCGACATAGCCGTCATTCTCGACATACCTACCGGCTGGGATGTCCCACGCGAGAAGGTCGAATATACCGTTGAAGAGACACTCCGTCGCGCAGAGGCCGCTCTTCCGCTAATAAAGGACAGTGATGCCCTGTGGGTAGGCCCCGTCCAGGGTGGGAGGCATCTCGACCTCGTCGCCAAATCTGCGCGTAAAATCGGCGCGATGCCCTTCCAAGTCCACGCCCTTGGTAGCCCCACCGAGGTCATGGAGCGTTACATGTTTCCAGTACTAATCGATATGATATTGGCTGCAAAGCGCAACCTACCTCCCGACAGACCCCTCCACCTCTTCGGAGCAGGCCACCCCATGATGTTCAGCCTTGCCGTTGCATTAGGCTGCGACCTCTTCGACTCCGCAAGCTACGCCATCTACGCAAAGGATGGGCGATATCTCACCCCACACGGCACACTCCGCTTCGAGGACATCAATTATCTCCCATGCTCCTGCCCAATCTGTAGGAAGCACACCGTGGATGAGCTCAAGGGTACGACAAAAGCGGAGCGGGATCGGCTCCTCGCTGAGCATAACCTACACGTCTGCATGGCTGAGATAGACGCGGTCAAGCAGGCTATCTTCGAGGGGAGCCTTTGGGACCTTATAGAGAGGAGAAGCCGTGGCCACCCAGCCATAACGTCCTCTCTCAAGCGACTCTGGGAGTACCGCGACGATCTAGAACGAGGAAGCCCCGCCTTCAAAGGCCATGGTGTCTTCTACTACGACTACCATAGCCTCGCACGCCCCGAGGTCACACGGTATGCCCGCCTCCTCACAGAGAACTACAGAAGGCCAGGCAGGGCTGACGCTCTCCTACTCGTCACTGCGCCCTCCCACAGGCCCTTTAATGGCAGTGACGAGTACAGGCGCCTCAATCAGCACTTATACAACGAATTGGGAGAGGACGCAGACAAGCTCCATGTATGCTTCTACACTGCCCCATATGGACCCGTCCCAACCGATCTCTCCGAGACCTATCCCTTATCCCAGTTTGAGATAGCCGCCCCTCTCGACCTCGAGACTATAAAGTATACCACTAATGCCATCGCCAATTACGTCCGCGTAAGCGGCCACAAGGCCGTCTACCTCTATAGGGGGAAGGGTGAGCTTGACGACGAGGTCGAGTCCGCCCTCGTTTGCGCCTGCGAGGAGTCCAAGATTAACCTAATCACGATATGGAGCAACGACCCTTGGAGCATTGACGCCCTCGCCGCCATCGCGAATACACTCAAGGCCAGAAAATCCCCATCCCCTGAATAAACAGCCAATCGATCGCACTTTTACGATCAGCCAAGGGGGAAGGTATAAGTGCATGAAAAACATAGATGCACCGTCCCCCCAGGGGGCCAGATGGGTCACCGGGGAAAGGACTCGACGATCCGTAGGCATATAGCCTCATAACAGCGGGTCGCTTCGTTGCCTAGGCTAGGTATAGATAGAAATGGTAAAAATAAGTTTCATGGGTGGAACCCATGAGGTAGGTCGCAACGCGATCCTCCTTCAGTCAAATGAAGCGAAGTTATTGTTAGAATATGGCGTGAAGATAGGTGAGCCCCCGATGTTCCCAGCTCACGTCAGGGCGAAAGACCTCGATGGCATAGTAATGGCTCACGCTCATCTTGACCACAGCGGCGGAGTACCTATGTTCTACCTGAGCGAGAAGAAGCCACTCTTCTGCACATCCACGACAGCCGACATCTCAAAGATACTCCTCGAGGACATGATCAAACTCAACAACTACTACCTCCCCTTCGAGTACATTGAACTTGACAATATGATGAAGCAGAGGAATGACCTAGCCTACGGGCAAGAGGTAAAACTCAAGGACATCAACTTCAACCTACAGAACGCAGGGCACATCCCCGGCTCCGCTATGGTGGACATCGACGTTAACAGTAAGAGCATCCTTTACACCAGCGACTTCAACACGATCGAAACACGAATCTGCACAGCAGCCAAGGTCCCCAAGAAGAAGTACGACGCAGTCATCATTGAGTCGACATACGCGACCCATGAGCATCCAGAGAGGAAACAGCTCGAGATCGAATTCGTCAAGGCAATCAAGGACGTCAACAACGAGGGCGGTAAGGTCCTCGTCCCCGCCTTCGCGGTGGGTAGAAGCCAGGAGATGTTCAGCATACTCCACGCCCATGGCTTCGAGGGCACAATCGTCCTCGATGGTATGGCACGCGCCGTAGACCGCGTCTTACTCGATAAACAGGAGGCTGTAAAGACCCCCGCTCAGTTCGAGCAGGCCTGCATGAGGGTCCAAGAGGTCCGTGGCTGGAGGGATAGAAGGAAGGCAGTAAGTCAAGCCGATGTCATCGTTGCACCCAGCGGCATGCTCCAGGGAGGCACAGCCGTCTTCTATATGGAGAAACTAGGCTTCCGCCCCGAAAACGCGGTCTTCCTAGTAAGCTTCCAGGTCCCTGGCACCGGTGGCTCTAAACTACTCGAGCAGGGCACATTCAACATCGCCGAGAAGGATGAGAAGGTCGCTGCAAAGGTTCGCCACTTCGACTTTAGCAGCCACACCGGCGCGACCCCCCTCCAGAACTTCATAAAAGGCTTGAAGGGGAAGCCGGACCTCTACGTCATCCACGGGGAGTCCGACAGTTGCGACTTCCTCGCCCAGTGGGCGCAGGACGAGTGTGGGCTCAAGGCCACCGCCCCCAACGAGGGAGACGAGTTCGAGGTCTAGCCTAGACCGAAAGGCTAAATAAAAGCCTCCATTTCTCTTGTCAAGACACGGTGGCACATATGCCGAAAGAGATCATAAACGCTGATGAATTCCTCAAGCTATCAGAGAAGGCGAGTGAGTGTAAGGTGAAGAAGCTCGGTGAGGTCACTAAGTTAAAACTGAGGACACACGGCTACCTCTTCACCATTAAACTCGAGGCAAAAGCTGCGGACGAGTTACTCGCCAAGCTGACCTGCCCCAAGACTGAGCTTTAGAATATTAAAAAAAATGTTTTTAGGGTCTAGCCTTTGGAGAAGACCTTCATTGCGGCACCTACACCAGCCCCTGGCTCATTGACATAACCAACCTGGTAGAGCGCCATCTCCATAGCAGAGAGGGTTGCGGTCAGGTCGTTAATCATATCGCTGCCCATATGGCCGATTCGCACTGTCTTATCTGCAACCGCACCAATGCCGCCCGCGATTATTACGTTGAATTTACCGACAGCAGCGCGGAAGTCGCTTCCCTTCACAGAATCGGGCAGCTTCGGCACACTCAGGGTGTGGGCAAGGCTCTTCTCGTCGGGGAAGCTGGTCAAACCCATTCCCTTGATTCCGGCTTGAAACGCTTTACTAAATAGGGCGTGCCTCTTCCAGCGAGCCTCCAGCCCCTCCTCGTGAATGATCTTCAACGCCTCTAGCATCCCGAGGACCATGCCCGTGGCAGGGGTGGCGAAGTACTTCTTCGGGTCGTCCATGATAGGGCGCCACCTCTTCAGGTTGGTGTAGTAGTCGGCTATGGGCGTTTTCCGTGCCTCGATTGCCTCCCACGCTTTGTTGTTGAGGCAGAAGAGGCTCAGCCCCGGTGGGGCACCGATGGCCTTTTGGCTGCCGGAGAGGCAAAAGTCGATGTCCCACTCATCCATCTTAAGGGGCATACCACCGACCCCGCAGACGCTGTCTACAACATAGATAGAGTCGGTGCTCTTCACCAGCTTTCCAATCTCCTCGATGGGGTTCCCGATCCCCGTACTCGTGTCGACGTGCTCGACGCAGACGGCTTTGTATTTTTCCTTCCCGAGCTTCTCCTTCACTAGTTTAAGGTTCACCGCCTTCCCCCACTCGAAGGTTAGGCGATCGGCGACGCCCCCGTGGCCAGGAACTATCTCCTGCCACTTCTCACCGAAGAACCCGTTCTCAATGCAGAGGACCTTGTCCCCATTCTCTACGAGGTTAGCGGCGGCGGCTTCCATACCGAGGGTACCGCTCCCCGCGATGAGGAATGGTGTCCCACTCGTCCCAAAGAGGCTCTTCTGAAGTTTTAGCGTCTCCGCGTAGGCCTCAGTGAATTCCGCTGCTCCGTGGCTTAAAATCGGTTTAGCAAGGGCCCTGAGGACCCTGGGCGAGACCATAGTAGGTCCCGGAATCATTAGTAACTCACGCTCGTGGTCCAAAACACACACCTAGGACCATAGCCTCTGCTAGATGATTAATGTCTTTCTGAGCGTTTTATGACTTGAGCGTAGTAAAGTTCTCCCAGAACCTTTTCTGGCACGCATCGATCAGCGCCTTAGCATCGCTGACATCGTTCCAAGCCTCGACACGCGTCTCCTTGTTCTCAGGCCTCTTATAATTATTATAGAAATAGTTCAGCTCGTCGATCACGCTCCGGGGAATATCGACGAGGCTTTTAATGTGTCTATAGAATGGGTCCGTCGTGCTTACGGCTACTATCTTATCGTCGAGGACTCCGTCGTCCCACATCTTTATGTTGGCCACGGGACGTGCAACAGTAACGCACCCCGTGAATGTATGCTCGTTTATAAGGAGCACAACATCGAGGGGGTCACTATCATCATCTAGGGTTTGGGGGATGAAGCCATAGTCGCACGGATAGTAAGTGTAAAGGACGCGGTCTAGGACGAAGACCCCTTGCTTTGCCTTGTACTCGTACTTGTTCCGTCCACCGCGCGTGATCTCGGTGACCACATATATCTCGTTTGGTGCATCGGGTCCCGTGGGAAAGTCGCGCCAGTAGTCGACCATCTTCGCTCAGGGATAGTGAAGTGGTTCCACGTTTAATGTTTACCCGTCACCAACCCGTAACGATAATTACCTTTGAGGGTCAAGTTCAAAGCATCTTGATCAACGGGAAGAACATCCAATTGAAACCCTTCGGAATAGAGGACATTGACTTCCTCCTCCTGTGGAACAACGACCATGACTACACGGGCGAGTTCGAGCCATTTGAGCCTGCGTCCAAAGGAGAACTCGAGAAGTGGCTACCGCGGGAGAAGCCCAGCCAACTATGGTATATCATAGAGAACAAGCTGGGCGTTAAGGTAGGACAGATGGTTGGTAGGTACCAAAAGGATAGCTCTGTACAGATAGGTTACCGTATAATTCCTCCCGCGCGGGGGAAGGGTTATTGTACCGAAGCGGTCTCCACTCTGATCCGCTACCTCTTCGACCAGGGGATAGTGCGAATAACCGCCGAGGTCAATCCGCGTAACGGTTCCTCCCTAAGAGTGCTGGAGAAGCTGGGCTTCAGTAAGATCGAGTACAAGGAGAAGGCCGTTGAGTTGAACGGATTATGGCTCGATGGAATCGTCTACGAGCTGAGAAGAGAAGATTAAACTTCTTCCTCTGGGCCCGGTGTATTACTGAGGACTTCCCTCCAGGCGTCGAGTGTCTCCAAAGCCTCCTTCTCGTCTAGGATCTGTATCACGAAGCCGGTGTGAACCAGAACCCAGGTCCCGGGGTTGACGGTTCCCTTCTCCATGAGGTCTATAATTGCCTCACGTTTAACGCCACCGAAGTCAATTATGGCGGTTCTGCCTTCTATCGACTCGATCTTACCGGGGATCGCGAGGCACATTTCAGCTGTTTCTCCGGGGTGGCTGCTTATAATCTCTCCCTCGTATGAACTCAGGAGAAGCGATTTTTGAGACAATTCCTTTTCTGGGGAAGGTTTTAATCCCGGTCGCTTCGCCTCCTACGTATTCGGCAGGGCTAAATAATGGACAGTAAAAAGAGGCTCGTTTTCCTCGGAATCTGGGGCGCTACCTTCACAGCGATGTTCGGCGACACGATCCCCCAGAGCTTCCAACCACTCTTCATCGCAGGCTTGGGCATCTCCCCTGCGGTCGTCGGCCTAGTCTACAACATCCGGAACGTGGAGCAGACTCTCCTCAGGCTAATTGCGGGCTCGCTGAGCGACATCTTCGGTCGAAAGAAGCTCATCTTCCTCGGCTTGGCATTCCTGACCATAGTACCCTTCATCTACTACCTCGCCCAGGATGCGACGTTGCCCCTCATCGCTATGTTCGTGAGTGGTCTCGGCGTCAGCATATTCTTCCCACCCGCCGAGGCTTATTCCTCTAGCCTCTACCCCCCAGAGAAGGCGGGGACGGCTATGGGCCGCTTCCACATGAGCTGGGCAACTAGCAGCATAATCGGCCCGAGCGTCGGCGGCTTCCTCGCCCTATACTTCCCGGAATACAGGCCCATTTTTTTAATTGCTGGCCTCCTCACGGGGACGAGCCTGATAATCTTCTGGTTATTCACCCGAGCCGACATCGAACACAGCAACGGCGAGAAGATGTCGGGGGAGACCCTCAAACTCCTCAAAAAGTTCCCCACTACGATGCGCCGAATGCTAAGCAATAGGAGGGTCTTCGTAGGATCTGTAGCCGTTTTCTGCCACGCATTCTGCCACTGGGGACTAATAACTTTCATACCCCTCTTTGGGGCGAAGCTGGGATTCAACGAGGTCTCCGTCGGACTAGCCCTGACTGCGAACGCCCTTATGATGGCTGTGGGGCTTCCTATAGTGGGTACCCTCTCTGACAGGATAGGGCGCTTCATCCCGATAATCGTTGGCCTCCTAGTAAGCGTTGCAGCCTTTGGGCTCCTTCCTTACACGAATGCGCCATTAATATTGGTCATCTTGATGGCAGTTCTAGGTCTCTGCGCCGTCCTCGAGTTCCCCGTCAGCCAAGCGGTCACGATGGAGGCGCTACCGGTTAAGGACAGAGGGTCCGCTACCGGTGTTTGGGGGATGACGATGAGCCTTGGTGGGACCCTAGGCATCTTCGCCGAGAGCTACATTCTAACAATCGCACCAATTGAATGGATATTTTACTTTTGTTCAGCATTCAGCCTTCTAGCAAGCTTGTTAATCATAACGATGAAGAGCTTCTTCAAGGCGTAGAAAGAAGAGATAAGACCAACTCCTGTTTACCCCGATTTAATTAATCAAGTGTTTTAATGCCGTAGATCCGTAGGGCGGCCTCAACTGATACAAGGCCATTGGCGACGTCTCTCTTAACCTTCTCTGGGTCCCTCTTTTTTAGGTCGCCAAATCCTCCCCCTCCAGGTGTGTGGACAATGAGGGAGTCCCCCTTCTCCATTTGGACCGTGCATTTCGACGGGAGTTTGAAAATGTCCCCGTTCCACTTAACGAGGATATACTCCCCAAGGGCACCAGGCTCGCCCCCCTGCAGGCCCCAAGGCTTGACCTTAGTCCTCTCGGCTAGTATGCTGAGGGTTGCCCTCGGGACAGTTAACATCCAGCTTCGCTCTATACCACATCCCCCGCGGTACTCTCCCGCGCCACCTGTGTCGGGGCGTAGACCATAGGAGAGGAAGCGCATAGGAAGATAGGCCTCGATGCTTTCGACAGGGGTGTTCATCGTGTTAGTCATGTTGACATGTACACCGTCTACGCCGTCACTGTTTGGACGGCCTCCTGATCCTCCACCGATTGTTTCGTAGAACGTCCAAGGAGTGCCGTCGGGGCGGATGCCACCGACGCTCACGTTGTTCATTGTGCCCAATCCGGCGGCTGTGACCTTCCCCGGCACAATCCTAGCGAAGGCCTTCATGAGAACGTCGACGTTGCGTTGGCTCGTCTCAACGTTACCCCCCGCGACGGGAGCCGGTCTCCGCGGGTTCGTCATGGTGCCCTCAGGTATGATGAGGGTCACAGGGCGGAAGCAGCCGTCGTTGACCGGGATGGTAGGGTCGGTGACAGTAATTAAGGTGTAGTAGATCCCCGCTATGGTAACCCCGAGTGGTGCATTGATGGGGGCTTCGACCTGCGGGCAGGTCCCCGAGTAGTCGAAGCTTACGCCTCCCCCTTCAACGGTGACTTTTACCCTGATCTCGGCGAGTCCCCAACCGGGGACGTCCTCCATATAGTCAGAGGCCTCGTAGACCCCGCCGGGCATCTCCGAAATAGCGGCTCTCATACGGCGCTCCGAGTAGTCCATGATCTCCTCCATCGAAGTATGGAGAACCTGGGCTCCA
The DNA here is from genome assembly GCA_964539725.1 of uncultured Candidatus Bathyarchaeia archaeon. Taxonomy (GTDB): domain Archaea; phylum Thermoproteota; class Bathyarchaeia; order TCS64; family TCS64; genus UBA8941. Next base: position 8,906 of record CAZIKD010000032.1, read on the forward strand.
TACTTCTCGGCGAGTTCGAGGACGCGCCTGATGCCCGTGTAGTTGGCTGCGATCTGGGCACGTAGGTCCCCCATCTGGACTTCGGGGGTTCTGACGTTGCTCCTTAGGAGCCAGCTGAGTTCGGGATCTATCGCGCCCGACTTGACGAACTTTACGGGCGGTATGATGAGCCCCTCCTGGAAGAGTTCCGTCGAGTCCCCTGCGATGCTCCCCGGTGCCTTGCCGCCGATGTCCGTGTGGTGAGCCTTGTTTGCGGCGTAACCGATGAGAAGGTCGCCGTGATATATTGGGGCGATGAGGGTTAAGTCAGGAAGATGGGTACCGCTCAAATAGGGGTCGTTGAGTAATATCATGTCCCCGGGCCCCAACTTCCCTCTGTAGGCATTTAACCCCTCACGAACGGCGAAGGACATGGAGCCGAGGTGTACGGGAATGTGCTCTGCCTGAGCTATAAGGCGACGCTCCGGGTCGAAGAGAGCGCAACTATGATCCATCCTCTCCTTGATGTTGGGGCTGTACGCTGACTTCTTGAGTGCGATACCCATCTCCTCAGCAGCGTATACGAGGGCACCCCTGATCACTTCAACAGTAGTCCTGTCGATACTCATAGCTCCACTCTCCCGAGGATCATATTCCCAACCTCATCTGTCTCCACGGACCAACTGGGGTAGACGACGGTGGTAGCATCGTACTGCTCTACAACGGCGGGCCCCACAAATCCACTATCCCAACCCTCTCCCCTCTCGTAGATGGGGGTCTCGGTCCAATCGCCGTCGGTTTCAAAGTAAACGCTACGCGTCCCGATTCTGTTCGGCTCACCTCTATACCTCGTTTCCTTTAGATCAGGCTTAGGGATAGCACCCACAGCCCTGAGGCGGATGTTTACTAGTTCGACGGGCTCTCCTTCGGCGGAGTACCCGTACACCTCAGCGTGGCGACTATGGAAACCGACAATAGTAGCTGCCAGTGATTCACTATCTACTCTCTGGGGGGCTTTCACCGTGAGCTCATAAGCTTGTCCGAGGTAGCGGATGTCAGCTTGACGGATGAAGCTCATGCTCCCCGTCTTGACGCCCTCAGACGCAAGAGTCTCTCTCCCCTCCTTCTCCATCATACAGAAAGCCGCCTCTATCTCTCTCGGGTCCACCTGGCTCACACGCTTCACAACGGGATGAATGTAGTCATGGAACATGTCGGCTGTCAGTAAGCCTAGGGCACTGAACATGCCCGGGTTGGACGGCACTATTATCCTATCGATATCAAGCTCCTCCGCAAGAGCGCAGATGTGCATTGGGCCGGCGCCGCCGAAGGCAACGAGGGTGTATCCCCTAGGGTCGTAGCCTCGCTCAACTGAGACTATACGGAGTATCTTCCCCATCATTGAATTGGCTAATCTTATTGTGCTGATGGCGACTTCCTCAGCGCCCATGGCGACTTTGCCGCCGAGCTCTTCTAGTGCAACCCTTCCCTTCTCGGGGTAAATGGGCATGCTTCCGCTCAGTAGGTTTCGGGGGTTGAGGCGCCCTAGAAGAAGGTTAGCGTCGGTTATGGTCGGCTGGGTGCCACCGCGTCCGTAGCAAGCAGGGCCAGGGTAGGCGCCGGCGCTTATGGGACCGATCCTTAGGGCTCCCCCCTCGTCGGCCCAGGAGATAGTCCCGCCACCGCTGCTGCACTCGGCGAGGTCTATGAAGGGGAACCTGACGGGGTAACCGCTCCCCTTCACGAGGCGCCCCATGTGTATGTGGCCAGCGACTTCGTACTCCGGGACGACCTCGGGTATCCTGCCCCTAACGGTCCCCGCCTTCGCAGTTGTACCCCCCATATCGAAGCTGATAATATCTCTAGCACCAGCCAGTTCTCCCAGCCAAGCCGCGGCGATGACCCCTGCCGCGGGACCCGACTCCACGATCGTGACTGGCTTCTCGGCGACACTAACCACTGTTGAGAGGCCCCCATTGCTCTGCATCACGTAGAGGGGGGCTTCTACACCCATTGTCTTCAGATCGTCTGAGAGCTGTAGGAGATACTTGTGGATGATGGGCATAAGAACTGCATTGACTACAGTGGTGCTTGTGCGCTCGTACTCGCGGTACTCGTTGGAGACGCGGGAGGACACCGTCAGGTAGGGTGATGTCTTCTTCTCCTTGGCAACAGCAAACGCCCTCTCCTCATGGGAGGCATTGGCGTAGCTGTTCAGAAAGGAGAAAGCGACTGACGCGACGCCCAGCTTGCTTATCTCGTCGAGGACATTCTCAAGCTGCCCCTCATCCAAAGCCTTAGAGATGCTGCCATCGTGCTCCACACGTTCATCGACCTCGAACCTCAGCCTCCGATCCACGAGCATGGGCGGGCGCTGGAAGAATAGGTTGTAGACCTCGGAGCGTCTTTGACGGCCGATCTCGACGACGTCCCGGAATCCGCGCGTCGTAACGAGAGCGACTCGAGGTATTTCGAGGTCGACCTGCCCCAGTAAGGCGTTAGTGGCGATCGTCGTAGCGTGGCCAACGATCTTAACATCTTCTGGAGAGTGACCCCGGAGGAAGACCCTGAAGGCGTCGGTGACCCCCCTCTCAGGGTTCCTCGGGACTGACGAGACTTTGATGTTCTCAACCCTCCCCGTCTCCTCGTCGAGGGCGACAAGATCCGTGAAAGTCCCTCCGACGTCGATGCTGACCCTGAACAACTCCGCGCCTCACAATGCTTAGAGGCGTTGGGTTAAAAACGGCTTCGAGTCTTAGGCGAGGAGCCCTTCATCGCGCACAGTCCTCTCGATAAAGCGGCGCGTCGACGCCATTATGTCGACGGAGCTGAGATCGTCGAGGCTGACCCCCGTACCTCTGCAGCGTCGTCGCTAGCATGGGACTCCCCCAAGACGGGGTAGCAAAGGTACTCGAATAGGAACTAAAAATTCCATTAGATACTATTTTCATAGGAAATAGAAAATCGCGCGCGCCTTTAGCATAGAGAGTCTTATCGTGCGCGCGAGTGTTTTTAGGTGACTTCGCTGAGCGCGTGATATTCAATGAAACCTTCTATAATTTTTGGTAGATAGTTTGAAATACGCCTGATTGAAATTATATTGAATTTAAATGACTTATGCTAGACTATCAGTATGGAGGTTCAAAAAAGGGCAGCACCAAATCGGGTTAAAAGCCCTAAATGAAAATTATCTCCCAAAGATAAGATCAATTAGAGGTTATCGCGGTCATTTGCATCTAATAGATGAGAAAGACCCGAATACAATGGTCTTAGTGACCGTATGTGACGAGGAAGATGACGTCTTGAACTTGAAGAAAGAATTATTTAATAAGGTTTCAAAGGAACTTGAGGAATACTTCCAGATTACGCCTGATATTACCATATACAAAGTAAGGTCTGCTGAGATGCTAAAGTGAATAAATTTTAGAGATCGGGGATAGTTTGTTCTCGCGCTCTCGGGGATTACTTCAATTTGCGTATTTGATGTTAAATATTTATACTATTATAAACGAACGGGTCGTCAAGCCACTTATCTCTGGAATTCCAGCATCGCGCCATTACTGACGCCCCAATCCTCTAGAGCTTCTCTGATAACCGGAGAATCGGCTGAGGGTTATTTAAAAATTATATTTGTATTTCCTCTTCTAGGTTAATTGAGTTCAACGCCAATCCC
>CAZIKD010000033.1:0-12545 GCA_964539725.1 uncultured Candidatus Bathyarchaeia archaeon
ACGGTTGAGTTGTGGAGTGTAGGCACTCCTGGAGTGTCATCTCCAACACAACTTGCTAGCTATGGCGGTTCAATCTATTTCACGGACAGCTCCGAGGATAAGATTGGTAAGCTGCTTCCGAGTATGGATAAGGTTTCTTATGCGGGTACGCCAACGGCGAATAGTCGACCATTTGGGATCACGTTTCCTGAAATTGTGCCGTTGGAATATCCAACCCTGATATTCACGGAGTATGATAGGAAACAGATAGGCACTCTCACGATGAGCGGCCTAGTATTTGACTTACTATTGTCTGCGACTCGCTCGACAACCACAATCACTCCAACATTCAACGTAGTCGATGCAAGTGTTACAGACGTTCTGCCCACGATTACGCCGGGAGGACCAGGCACTACACCCGGCGTCGCAGCGGTGTCACCGACCGTCTCAGGTCCCTTTAGTGAATGGGTTGCACCGATCGGCGGGAGTCCCATCACTGTAATCGAAAAGAACGGGATTGTGTGGTTTGGAGTGCTGAACGCTCCTCAAATAGGCAAGTTGACTTTTCAAGACGGTCCAGACAGGTTCGACATCTACTACCTACCCACGACCTCTTCAAGTTCCGCGGATATTGAGATGGATACGTCAGGCAACATTTGGTACACGACGAGGTTAGGAAATATTATCGGAAAACTTGACCCATCCACGCTAACGGTCAGCGAGTGGACGATTCCAACGTCGAATAGTGATCCTTCAGGCTTGGCGTTAGACAGCTCTGGAAAAGTCTGGTTCACTGAGAACGATGCGCACAAGATAGGCATGCTCGACCCTTCAGCCAACAAGTTCTATGAATGGCGGATACCAGCAGACGAGTACGCTGCTCCAGGCGGAATATTCATCGATTCAGACGACAACGTCTGGTTTACAGAGAGGTGGAGAATCGGTTGCCTCAATCGCAATGGCGAGATGGTGCCAGAGTTTCCAGTCCAAAGTCTAATACTGCTACTCGCCTTGTCAACGGTTCTTCTTGTCAGCAGCAAAAAGTTCCGTTCACATCATAGTATAGCATGATGAGATAGTGAAACTCCGCAGACAAGCAACCTTGTCTACTATTCTTGTTACGCGCAGCTAGTCTATGCTCTCTGATCATATCTTCGTCAGAGAAATCATCGCTTGTAGCAATTCGAATAGCCTCAGGGATACCATTTGGTAGCCCGGGGGTTACCGTTCCCAAGTTGTAATTTTTACCGAACACCCATTTTCCTAGCAGTACAAAGTATTTGGGATCACCCCCAACAAATAGAAATTCGTCCGACCATTGTTTGCAATCCTTCTATTATGGGACATCTTCATCGTACACGCAGTCAAATCATGGCCTTGACCGAACCCCAGACGTTGGGATTCATACAGTATTTGTCAAATACTTGTTGAAGCAGCGTCCTCGAGCAACGAGGAGCCATTAACCTGTACATATTATCATGAGGTCTAAAAAGGCAAGACTTCTGTTAATGCAACGATATATAGAAAGGGAGAGACAGCACAGATAGCGACTGGTGGAGGACGATGTCAATTAAAGTGTCACGGGACTAGGCTCATGATAGTCTCCGGGAAAATGAGAATATGAAAAAAGCAGATATTGGGCTAATCGGGTTAGCCGCTATGGGAGAAAACCTGATTCTGAACATGGAAAGTAAAGGCTTCACCGTTGCGGCGTATAACAGGACAGTTGAAAAAGTCGACAGTTTTGTTAATGGTAGAGGCAAAGGAAAGAATGTCATTGGTTGTCATAGCGTCAGAGAACTAACGCAAAATCTGGAAAAGCCTCGCCGCGTGATGTTGATGGTCAAAGCTGGGCAGGCGGTGGGCGATCTTATTGAATTGTTGATTCCACATCTCGAAAAAGAAGACATCATCATTGACGGCGGGAACTCTCATTTCCTCGACACTGCACGCCGTACGCGATATCTGGAGAGCAAAGGGTTGCTTTATATCGGGACAGGTGTGTCCGGCGGCGAAGAAGGTGCGTTGACCGGGCCATCGATTATGCCTGGGGGGTCTCCTGCTGCCTGGCCGCATGTCAAACCTATATTGCAGGCGATAGCCGCAAAAGCTGAAGATGGATCGCCTTGTTGTGATTGGATTGGAGAAAATGGGGCCGGGCACTTTGTCAAAATGGTGCATAATGGCATAGAATACAGCAACATGCAGTTGATTTGTGAAGCCTATCAACTGATGCGTGATCTGCTAGGCATGTCCGCAGATGAAATGCATATGGTCTTCAAAACTTGGAATGAAGGCGAGTTGAATAGCTATCTAATCGAAATTACTCGAGACATCCTTGCCTACAAAGGTCAAAATGGGAAACCGTTACTTGATGAGATTATGGATACGGCCGAACAAAAAGGAACTGGCATATGGACAGCCATTGCAGCTTTTGACGAAGGCGTGCCTTTTACCGTGATTGGCGAAGCGGTGTTCGCACGCTGCCTCTCAGCGATCAAAGCTGAGCGTATGGCAGCCTCCGAGGTACTCCACGGGCCAAAACCGAAGACACCGAAAGACAAGAAAGCATTCCTAGAAGACACCAAGAATGCACTTTGTGCCTCGGAAATCGTGTCGTATGCACAGGGATTCACGCTGATGCGGGCTGCTTCAAAGACTCATGGCGGGAACCTTGACTACGCCGGAATTTCCCTGATGTGGAGCGGGGGCTCTATCATTCGCTCAGTCTTCTTAACCAAGATCAAAGAAGCGTTCGACAAGAATCCGAATTTGAGCAACCTGCTCCTGGATCCTTTTTTCAAGGAAAGAATAGAAGCGGCGGATACCGGTTGGCGCAGAATGACTACTGCTGCCTTCACTAATGGCATTCCAATCCCTGCGTTTGCGGCTGCCTTGTGTTACTATGACGGTCTCCGGTGTGAAAATCTTCCGGCCAATCTCCTTCAGGCGCAGCGTGACTACTTCGGTGCGCATACCTACGAGCGGGTGGACAGCCCGCGCGGTCAGTTCTTCCACACCAACTGGACTGGTCGCGCCGACACGACCGAAGCTTCGAAGTGATAGATCTAAACCCCCCGTGCTCCTAGAACCATTGACTGAGGTCACGCGCCTCAGATGCGTTGTGTTTTTATGAACATAACGAGTTCTAGTACTTTGATGTTGATGTGATAGAAACTGGAAAAGGATCAAGTGACCTGGCTGATGTCAAGTTGGTCCTTGAAGAACTGAACAGAGCACTCGCCGACGAATGGTTTGCCATTTATCAATACTCATCTCCCGTTCCTGAGCATGCAATGTCACCGATAGTAGTGGAATCAGTCAGCAAAGCCTTGGGTGATGAGAGGCAGCATGCAGAGGCACTTGCGTCAAGAATCCTCGAATTGAAAGGTCTGCCCATAGATAGTTCAGGAGAGTGGCGTAAGCTGGCTCATTGCAGATACCTGAAGTCTCCGAAAGATTCTACCACACTTCGAGCTTTTCTACAGAATGCTCTGGAAGGAGAAAGATGTGTCACGAGAGCATGCCTCCAGATCGCGAAGAGGATATTTGGAAGGGACGACGTAACCTACCAGTTGATCATGAACATTCTTTCCGAGGAAGCTGAACACGAAGAAATGTTTCAGGAATTGCTACAGAATCTGCCATGCGCATTTGTCGAGCGTAAGTAGTCGATTCCTTATCTTCTTCAATTCAGACTAGTTCTTGGTGATTATCAAGGGGTCGCCTGTCTGATGACATATTGTTTGCAAATTTCCTTGAATTGAGGTGTTCCACCACCCTCTGATATTATCTGCAGAAGCTTTTCTGGATTGAGGATTCTGATTCCTCCCATCAATGTTACACGTCGTTTGAATAGAGGATCTGGGATCATACTTGCAGTGGGACCTACCACTGCTACTTCCCGAGCGCTCCGGCATAATTCTAGTAGGTGATCGATTGTACCGTTGACGATCGCTGTTCCGGTGATGATGACTATGTCAGCTTCGGGAACGATTTCATCACAGGCAGGTTCAGGTAGCATATCTTCACCTAACGCTCTTGCGTTCCTTTCCATAACGTACAGCTTTCGAGTTTTTTTCCTTATGATGGGAACGAAGGGTCTGATGTATCCAACGAGCGCCACCGTATCATCTTGGTTGATTTGGATCTGGTCTATGCAATCAGCATCCTCCATGAAGGCGTACATTTCATTATTCTTTTCAAGAACTACTTGAGACAAAGCGTTTGTCGCTGCAATGCCTACTGTTGCTTCTGCGAGTTTCCAGGAATTTGCCAACTCCGCTATTTCTAATGCAGAGCTACCCGAGATTGTTCCCGCTCTGTCGATTTTTTGGCAACAAACTAAGTCATCGGCCATAGTATGGCAGACCCCAGTGTGCCCTGTACTCAATCTAACGGCGGTGTAGCCGAGTCCGATCCTTGCATCTGCAATACGTACTTCTGCAACATCGGGAACTTCTCTTTCCAGCAAGATGAGCAATTCTCTAACAATTTGACCTGGCATTTCAGATCGCGACCTGCAGGTTACGGCACAAATATCCCAGGCAAACGTAGATTCTCCTAGAGGCTTTCTTGATTCGTCCAGATGGAAGTCACATGTCCGAATTATGATTTGTGAATCCAGCCGTAGTCAGAATAGATCTTCTGCACTTCGTTAGAAGTTAGGAAGTCGATGAATTCACGTGATAACTGGCTATTCTTGGAGTGTGATACAGTCGCCACCGAGGTGCTCCTGAAGACTTGAAGATTCGATGGCATTTCGATCGTTTCACATGTCTCGGGCCAGATATATTGAAAAACGTTCCAGCCAAATATCGCGTCCACTTTCTTCTGATTGATTAGGTTCATCACCGTTCCGCATCCGTCAGCATGATTACTGATGTTTCTTCTTATCTGGTCAGTCAACCCTGCTTTGCTGGCAATATCGTCCCAGATACCTTTGAGGCATCCCTCAGTAGCAATTCCAATGCGTATACTATCTCTGCACATGTCGTCCAATGATTCTATTCTTGCGGGATTTGTCTTGGGAACGACGATTACTGATCGCCGAAGACCTAGACTTCTTCTTGAACTTCCCACCACTAATCCTTCATCTTCTGCAACATCGAGAACATACTCGGCTCCACAGGAGATAACGTCTCCAACCTTTGATGCTGCAATCTCAGCTAGAAGCTCATGAGCCTTGCCAACCTTCACTCTACAGTGAGTTTTGAACCTGCTTTCAAAGATATCAACAGCTTTCTTGAGCGGAGGAGCAACAGCTCCTGCAGAATAGACCTCCAAATCGTTATTTCCATATGTTGACAAATTATCCACACTCAGTCTGCATTTCTTTGTGTCTTCACTTCGAGTTTGCATATTCTATGTCCAATCATGACTTGCTTTATCCAATTCACTATTCGAAGAGACACTCACAGGCATTTGAGCATCGCCTCACCTTGCGGTCACCCGCTGCGTAGAGCTCAGTGCTAAAATACCTCTCTGTCCTGTCAGGGAGTATGGTAACAACTTCCTTCTCTCTTCCTATCTCGTTAAGGATCTGAATAGACGCCAGTACGTTTGCACCTGACGATATTCCTACGGGCAAGGCTTTTTCTCGAGATAGCCTCCTAGCCATCTGAATAGCATCGTGGCTCTTTACAGTTATCACATGATCTATCATTCCTGTGTCAACAATTTCCGGAATGAAGCCGTCACCGATTCCTGCAATCCCGTGATCCATGACTTCTTTTCGCCCCGAAAGCACAGCCGACTCGTCCGGCTCTACCGCAACAAGTTTCAAGTCCTGATTGTGTTCCCTCAAGGCTCTGCCTACTCCCATCAATGTACCTCCCGATCCTACACCAGCGACAAATGCATCTACGTCATCGCCGATTTGTCCAAGTATCTCTTTTCCAGTCGTAGAATAGTGAGCCATTATGTTGTCAGGGTTCCTGAATTGGTTGACAAGGAAATACTTGTGGGTCTCAGCGCAGATCCTGTCAGCTCTTGCCATAGCACCCTCTAGTCCCTCATGTTTGGGGGTCAGACAGATTTCAGCGCCAAGAACCGTCATCATGTTGACTCTTTCCCCGGTCATATGTTCAGGCATGACTGCCAACATCTTATACCCCTTTGCTGCTGCTACCATTGCAAGCGAGATTCCAGTGTTTCCACTTGTTGCCTCAACAATAGTCGTTCCGGGTCTCAAGACGCCTTTCTTCTCTGCGTGATCAATGATGTATTTTGCCATTCGATCCTTTACACTTCCACTTGGGTTCATGAACTCGAGTTTTGCGTACATCGCATATGTGCGTCCGGACAGTTGAATTTCCAGTCTTAGCATAGGCGTGTTTCCAATACAATCCAGCAGAGACTCGAAAGCAAGAGTGTTCAATGCGTCAGTCAACCCCTGGGCAGATATTCAAGGAATCTACCTTGAACTCTACTTGAACCTCCTTTCCTTCCTTCAAATCGAGGTCTTTCAGTGAACTCAACGTGAGCTCAGATCTTATGGGGAAACCTATGTCCACAGTAACCTTCGCCGTAGATTTCATCTGAAGAATTTCAACCACAGTCCCAGTGAATCTATTGCAGGTACATCGGCAGAATCTCTGCGTGCTGTCAGTCTGCTTGGGTGAGAGTACAATGTCTTCTGGTTTCAGTGTTACTAGAACGCTAGATCGATTCATGTTGTTGGAAGAACCTGCTATGATCTCCATTCCATTTATTTCGATTTTGGCAATGTTCGATGAGCTTTCTATGACTCTTCCATTGTAGATATTTAGACCAAGAAATTCAGCCACAAATCTTGAGTTAGGGTTCTCGAGTATCTCTGCGGGTTTACCTATTTGTTGGACGCTTCCGTTTCCGATGATCGCGATTCTATCTGACAACATACAAGCTTCCGCCAGGTCGTGTGTTACGTATATCGATGTTATCTCAAGACTCCTTAAGATCTTCTTGAAGTCAGCTCTCAACGTCTCCCTGGTTCTTCGATCCAATGCAGCAAGAGGCTCATCTAGAAGCAGGACGTTTGGATTCGTAGCGAGAGCTCTCGCTAGAGCTACGCGTTGCTTTTGTCCGCCACTGAGCTGATCGGGATAATATTCTCTGTAATCTCCGAGCCCCACAAACTCAAGGAGCGCTGTAACTTTTTTGTTAATTTCTTGTTGAGATGGCCCGCTCGCTTTTGGGCCATATGCCACGTTGTCAAAAACCCTCATGTGAGGGAAAAGCGCGTACTCCTGAAAGACGTAGCCTATCTTTCTTTTGTAGGGTTTCACGTGTGTTCTGTGTCTCCCCTTCCCCCCCTCAACGAGAATATTATCTATGTATATCTCTCCTTCATCGGGTCGGCATATGCCAGCAACAATACTTAGCGTCGTGGTTTTACCGCAACCACTGGGACCGACTACAGAGAGGAGTTCATTTTTCTCAACATGCAATGAGATACCTTTAAGGACCTTTTTTTCTCCGAAGCGTTTCGTTATGCTGTCAAGCCTAATCATGATTGGCACCTTTCTTTGGGCCTAGCAATCTGAAGACTGCGAGCACGAAGAACGATACTATTACTAGAATCACTGAGAGAACGTTTGACGCTAGTGGATCTTCGACCATGAGAGTGTATATTGCTAGTGGCATCGTCTGGGTTACACCTGGAAGATTTCCAGCAAACATCAAAGTTGCTCCGAACTCTCCCATCGATCTAGCCCAAGTCATTATGATTCCTGACACGACTCCATGAGTTGAAAGAGCAAGTGTGATTGTGAAGAAGACTCGCACTCTTGAAGGACTTAGTATCCTTGCGCTATCTATCAGGTTTCTTTGAACATTCTGGAATGCCACTTTTGCAGATCTCACTATGAAAGGGGATGCTACAAAGAACTGTGATAGTACGACTGCAAAAGTGCTTCCGGGCAATATGATGCCCAATCCCTTCAGTGTCGGTCCAAGAATACCTCTTGGCGCAAACGCTAGAAGCAAGGCTAGACCTGCCACGGCTGGCGGCAAGACCATGGGCAAATCCAGTATAGTGTCAATAATTGTTTTTCCAGGGAAATTCCTAGTTGCAAGTAGATAGGCCGTTGGAACGCCAAAGACAAGAGCCAGCATGGTACTGAGAAACGCGGTTGAGAGTCCAACAGTCAATGCACCAAGAACCTTGCCACTCTGGAGTTCAAGTACTAGCTCATTCAAACTCAGATTCAGAAAGATAGCCATTATGGGCAGCAGAATGAATAGTAGAAAGATTAGACAAGCACCCGCTAAGAACACGCTCACCATAGCGTCCGACATGCGGTCCGAATCAGCAAGTCTCAATTTGAGCGACCCCCAATGACCGCATGGAGTGTTCGACGTGTCTTAGGATGCCGTACTGACAATGCAATTGAAGCGATACGATCGGATCGGATCAAGAACCAGGATAGTCTTGGTATCCACTGGCCTTACCTGACCATCATAATAGATCATCATCAGGTTCTCTGCACCGAAACCATAGTCCGCCAATAGTTGTTGTCCTTCATTGGAGATCCAGAAATTCACATATCGAGCAGCTAATTCATGTTGAGTGGAATTCAATACCGCGATTCCGTAAGTCCCCACTGTACTCGCTTCTGCAGGTATGGCAACGCTTTTTAGCTCCGTATGGCTAATGGCGTCGGTAACATAGCAAAACCCCGCATCACAGATTCCCATCGATACCTTGCTGACCACACTTCCAACGTTAGTTTCGTATGAGATAATGTTGCTCACAACTTTCTCTCTGAAGTTGGTCCATTCCTCTCCTTTGTAGTTTGGACTTGACTCCTCGCCCCAAGTGTTCTGAATCTTTGTCAGAGTCACGTTGGTGTATTTTCCAACAGGGACAGTCCAGGCTGCCACAATAATTCTTGTTCCTGGTCGGGCTAGTTGCGACAGATCGGTTATGTGTGCTGGGTTGTCAGCTGGCAGTATTACGACAAGCATGTTGGTTGTGAAGTTCCAGTACTCATTGTTGTAGAGAAGGCCTTCCGCCTGCAGCTTCTTGGTCCATTTGAAGTCTGCGGCCATAAACACGTCTGCCGGGGATCCAGATTCTATTTGTTGATATAGGGTATCGGAGCCTCCAAAATTGAAGATAATCTTGGCATTGTTTTCTGTTTCAAATGTTTCCTGATGTTTCTGGGTGATATTGGTTAGGCTTGCCGCGACAAATACTCTTAACTCGGTAGGTGGTTGTTCATGCGGCGCTTGTTCGTTGACCCAAGCATTTTGCATGGCGGTATAGGCAACAAACGAGATAACTAGAACCAGAATAAATATGACAACTGCTGTTTTCCGATTCAAATTTGACCCCTTTCAATTTGGATCACATCATAGAATCCAAGTTACATTTAACTTGACTCGTAACATATTTCAGTTAGAAGTAACATACATCAATTACTGTGTAATCGTATGACCAATGAAGACATGGGACTTCTGACTCAACAACAGGTGCGGGTTCTTCTGATGAGGAGAAAAGGACTAAGCCAAACCAAGATAGCAAGCCGACTCAAAACGAGTCGAGAGAATATTACGATGCTCGAGAAACGAGCTTGGCGCAATATTGACAAAGCGAGGGCTACGCTTGTCGCGTTGCGAACTTATGGATTGTCAACACCAGTTACCATAAACCCAGGCACCCACCTTGTGGACATCCCACGCATAATGATTGACAAAGCTGACAAGGCAAATATTCCTTTGAGGGCGAACTTCACTCGAATATACGAGGATGTTAGGTTCAAGGCTAAACATTCTGTAGAAGGATCACGCGTCACTAGACCGTTTACGATTTGGATCATGCCTGATGGAGATTTCACAGTCGAAGAGAAGCCCTAAACACTCTGATAGCCTTATCGATCTTTGTTTGATTTGATATCATCAAGGACATCAACGTCAAGAAGTATCTCTACCGATCCCACCTGGACTCTCCTTATCTCCGCTCTGTGTCTGTCAACAACCTCTTTCAGTCCGAATCTTTTCTCAGTGATGCTAAGTATCTCATTGAATAGTGCTCTATCGAAGAGTATTGGGTGCCCCATCCTACTACCAAATGATGCTACAACGATACTTGATGGAAGCGAATCGTATTGATCCATAACCTTGTTGATATGTTCAACACTAACGTAAGCCATGTCCCCGGGAAGTATCATCAAAGCGTGCGCTTTGTCACTGACAGATCTTACTCCAGCTATGACTGAGGAGCTCTGCCCGACCTCGTATGCCGGATTGAATACGATTCTACATTGGTAGCCTTTGAGGATCGGTAATATCCTCTCTCTTTCGAACCCTACTACCACAATTACCTCGCTCGCCTTTGATGCTAGACTGGTTTCCACCACTCGTTCAATCAGTCTCTTGCCATCTATTTCGAATAGTAGCTTGTTGGATCCAAATCTTGTCGATTTTCCCGCTGCGAGTATGACTGACGATACCCACTTGCGCGACTTCATCATCATCTATCCTTGGGTAATCTTGTAGGCGGTTAGGTATTTGTATTGTGACAAGAGTAATGAAACAATCATGGGGACAATCATTCTATAGATATCATGAACATGATTCTCATTCTGGTCGTCCGGTGCAGCTAAGCCTTAAATGAGTGCGAACCTTGTCAGAGACAGATTACGTTGAAGCAACCGTTTTCTTATGTCTCTGTGACAGACGCTTGGGAAAGAATCAGAAAGACTGTGATATCTTCACTGGGCTCCGAAGCAGTATCAAGAGATGATGGGTGTGGTCGGATTCTAGCGTCAGATGTAGTATCTTCAGTTAGTGTTCCTGCGAATGACTTGACACATTATGATGGCTACGCAATTCGATCAAAAGATACTGTGATCACGCGTCTACAACCCGTGAATCTTAGGGTCGTGGGGAAAGCGTATCCTGCTCAACCATCAGAGATCACAATCAAAGAGGGAGAAGCATGCTATGTTACAACGGGTTCTGCCCTGCCGCGTGGTTCAGACGCAGTGTTGGCTGTGGAGATGGCTTCGCAGATCGATGAAGATCTGATACAAGTACGATCAAGAATTGAACCGGGTGAACACGTGATTCAAGGTGGTTCCGATATTAGGAGAGGTGAGGTGGTTTTGCCTGCTGGTCGGAATCTCAGACCTCAGGACATCATGCTCTTGGCTTTGTTGAATGTTGAGAGTGTTGAGGTCTACAGGAGACCAGTCGTTGCAACTATTTCAGTTGGAGATGAACTTGCCGGCAATACAAACACCCACAGCACTCTGTTGTCACGTTGGATTGAATTGTATGATTGTGTTTCGATAGACTGTGGAGTGGCTCCTGACGATGTTGATCTGGTAAGAGGCCAAATAGCAACAGGTCTGGACAAAGCTGACGTCGTTGTAACGACAGGTGGGTCTTCAATGGGTGATAAGGATCTTGTTGGAGACGCGATAAACTCTATCGGCAAACCCGGATTGGTTTTTCACGGGATGAAGATAAAGCCCGGCAGAGTCTCCGGCTTTGGAGTCGTTATGAACAAACCGACAGTGATGCTCCCAGGATTCATCCATTCAACAATTGTTGGATTCGAATTCATAGTTCTGCCGCTTCTCCAACATATGAGAGGTTTGCCTCTTGAAGGCGCGTGGAAGATTACAACAGCCAGACTCGCAGAGAAGATCGAATTCAGATCGTTCATACCGTTTAGAAATGCGACATTCGTGAAGCTCAGAAGAGAACGCAGTGGTAATACGGCGTACCCCCTGCTGGGTGATTCATCATCATTCGGCATAGTCTCGAAGGCTGACGGTATCGTTGTGACTGAAGAGAATACTACATCCATTGAGAAAGACGAAACCGTAAGTGTCCATCTTCTGCCCGGAGTGTGACAGAAAACATCCGAACACGCGACCAATGCGTGCTCCGTGTTGCAGACTTAGCGCGAGGCACGTATGCTACATATAATCTCCGCTACTATACTAACCGCAATCTCGGCCGGAGTCTGCGCGCCTATGTCTGTCCCAATCGGGGCATGCACTCTCTTCAACAGCTTCCTTGGCACACCATCTTTCTCAAGAGCCTTGAATACTTCTTCAACTTTTTTTCTGCTACCCATCATGCCTATGTATTCCAAGTCGCATCTAACAAACGACTTCAGAACATCAAGGTCATTCCTGTGGCCATGCGTAGCTATTACAACATAGGCGTTAGCAGGCAACTTGAGCTTATCTTCAACTTGCTCATAATCCGTCACCAGGATCTCATCAGCTTCGGGGAACCTTTCCTTGTTTGCAAACTCCTCACGGTCATCAACTACAACTACACGCAGACCGATAATCTTGGCGATCTTGGCAAGTGCTTCGCCGACATGACCTGCCCCAAAAATGTACAGTGTGACACTTGGCAGAATCGGCTCTATGAAAATGTCCATCGAACCTCCACAAATCGGTTCATCTGAACTTGCACCGCGACCCTCATACTTGATAGTCTTCAGTCTTGCCTGACCCTTTCTGATGGTATCCAAGGCCTCAGTAATCGCGACAGTCTCATTCTCTCCTCCTCCAACCGTTCCAAGAATCTTGCCATCATTGAATACCAACATCTTGAAC
>CAZIKD010000034.1:0-12470 GCA_964539725.1 uncultured Candidatus Bathyarchaeia archaeon
GGAGGGGAATCGAACTTCGAGGTTGGTGCTCCCGCCGGGATTTGAACCCGGGATCTCGGACTCGAGAGGCCCATATCCTTGACCGGACTAGACGACGGGAGCGCGCCAATTAGACTATCTTATCCCCAATAAAAACGTTAACCCGACCAAACTAACTCAACACCCAATCAAAAAGTCTCAGATGGGCCTCTGAAAATGATGATAATGTGGTTACAGGTCATCCTTCAACCTTAACAGTTATGCCACGTTGGCGTCTTTCTGTACATCGGGCCTGATCATCCCATTCTTAGATGTGAAGAGCGTGTAACCCCATGTCCATGACCAACGATGACGCAGTCGCTGTGGGTTACGATTCCAACCGTCATTGAGCCCTTTCTGTAGATGCACCCGTAGCTAATATCCGAATCTCTTATGGCGACGAGGTCGCCGAGTCTCAGGTTGTCTAGACCGCAGTCCATAACAGTTTCCTGGCAGAACATGGTAATGTCGTAGTCTTCACTATTCGTCTGGTACGGCCGAGACCGCTACCAATTATTGCGGCGGGGATTTCATGGGTAATAGGGACCTCGAGTCTCCCCTTCGTTATCTTGGGGTCGATGGCGTCTAGGAATTCTGGGCTAATATTGTAGACCTTGACATCGGGGGCGTCGAGGAGTTGGAGCCCAACGCCGCAAGCCTTAATCTGTACCCTATCCTCGATGACCAAATTCTCCATGATCTCGGGTGGGAAGTCGACCATGACGGGCTCTATGCCTCCATGCTTCTCGACGACGACACCCTTCTCCCCCTTCGCGTTCCCCTTCAAAACAACCGCCTCGTTCCCGATGCAGGAGAGGAAGTTCAATGCATTGCTCTGTCCCCTCGGAAACCTAGGGTCCGAGACTCTGTTCTCGAGACTTACACCTGGCTCGACGTGGTCAGCCATCCAGCCACAGGCTGGGTCACATACTCGGATGTTGTAGGTTATCCCGCCAACTCCTGGTAGGATCACTGGCTCACTGTCTGTAGTAATCTAGTAAATCGAGTCTCAAATAACCGGACTCACCACTTCACCGATCACGGATATCCTGACGCGCGCGCGTATTACAAATGGGACATTAGTAGTAAATAATGTAACATATATGCAGCAAAATATATATTCCGAATCATTAACTATGACCGTAGAATCTAGGAAGCGACCTGAATGAAACCGTGTAAGGCCTGCAAGCAACAATACGATAAATTCCTATGTAATGACTTCGGTCATTGCGTGTTTGAGGGCACCGATGAATGGCCCAAACTAATAAACGGGCCAGCATTCGAACCACAACTCGTCGAACAATCAAGGCAGATAAAGGCACAGGTTGGTTAGATGAAACACGTTCTGAGCGACTGGGACTTATCAAAGAAAGACACGATAGAGATACTCGAACTCTCCTCTAAGATCAAGGCTAACATCCCCTCGTATGGGGAGCTCATGAAGGGGAAGACCCTGATGTTGTTTTTTGAACTAGCTAGCCTGAGAACACGCGTAAGCTTCGAGGCAGGTTTCAACCAGCTCGGTGGACACGCAATCTTCTACAACATAGAAGGGGGTAAGTTTACCAGGGACGAGGCGATGGAGGATGGCGTCAAGAACACGAGCAGGTACTGCGACTTCATTATGGCAAGGGTCCTAAAGCAGGAAATAATTGAGAGGATGGGTAAGGCGAGCGAGGTCCCTGTTATAAACGGGATGACGGAAGCTTACCACCCCTGCCAAACCCTCGCCGATCTACTCACCATCAAGGAGAAGATGGGGGAGCTATCGGGTGTCAACTTAACGTATGTAGGAGATGGTGCCTGCAACACTGCTGCGAGCACGATGATTGGTGGGACGAGCGTCGGGGTAAACGTCACAGTTGCGTGCCCAGACGGTGCGAAGTATAGCCCAAGCCCCGACCTCCTGAAGAAGTTAAAGGGGAAGGTCAAGATTGTTCACGACGCTGCTGAGAGTGTAAAGGGAGCGGACGTGATCTATACTGACGTTGCGGTGAGCGCAGGAATGGAGGCAGAGAAGGAGACCCGGTTAAAGGCGTTTAAAACATTCCAGGTCAACATGGGTCTAGTTAAGAAAGCGGAGAAGGACGCAATAGTCATGCACTGCCTCCCCGCCCACATCGGGTATGAGATCACTCGGGACGTGATGGACTGCAAACAGTCGGTGGTCTTCGACCAGGCTGAGAACAGGATGCACGCCCAAAAGGGGCTCCTAGTCTGGCTTAAAGAAAGATGACCAACTGCTCCCTCGATTTATTTAGTATGAATTGCCCGAAAACTTTTTTTTTGGCAAGTCGTGCTCGCTTCTATGGCTGAGCGAAATCTTCGATTGCTAATTTCATCCGTCCGCTAATCTGATAGGCATGTTAAACAATAAACTAAAAACTCGGGATTAGGGTCGCTTACTTAAGGTAAGCCGCCATAAGCTTCATGATCTTCCCAGGCGACCTCGCCACGATCTTGGCGATTGTCTTCTTTATATTTTCACCGTTTGCGAGGGCGAGTATCTCGTCGTTCGTGATGACCGTTGAGAGAATGTTTAGGTCGTCGTCACTGAACTTGTCGAGCATCTCGACTATATTGCGGCTGTCCTTGATTCTCTTTCCCCAGTACGACTCGAACCTGATGCGGTATTGGTTGAGCCTCTTTGCGGAAGTGTCCTCCCCTATTATAGCATCTACTGCCTCCTTTCCCGCTATTTTGCCTGCCTCGATGCCACTATGGATGCCAGCCCCTGTCATGGGAATTAGCTGACCCGCCGCATCGCCAACCAGCATCAAATTATCGTCAACGATCTTGTCGAGCATACCAGATACAGGTGTGACTCCACCGTTCCTACGCTGGATCTTCGCTCTTTTAAACCTAGGATCTGAGTCGAGGAACTTCCTCAAGTAGTTGATCGCGGGCTCCGTGTGAATGTTACGAACACCGAGACCGACGTTTGCGACTTCCTCGTTCTTCGGGAAGACCCACGCATATCCCCCTGGGGCGTAGCTTGTCCCGACGTAGAACTCGTTCGTGGAGGGGTCCTCGAAGTGCAGGCCACCAAGCTGGAATTGGGCGCAGGTGACTACATCTGGGTACCACCTAGCTAATCCAGCGGAGCGTCGGATAATTGACCAGTAACCGTCTGCGCCTATAGTGATCTTAGCTTTTACTTGAAATTTCTCACCATTTTTCTCAGCTAATACGCCCGCGACCTTACCGTTCTCCTTGAAGACGCTGGTCGCTCTAGTCTCCGTCAGCAACTCGACACCCGCCTTAACGGCGAGGTCGCCAATGGCTTTGTCAAAGAATTGCCTATTCAGCGTGTAACCAACCCAGTTGTCGCTGGTTAGGTCTATGTAGTTCCTGTTTGGGGCGAAGACCCTTGCACGCGTGATCCTCTGCGCCACAAGCGGGGCGATGGGCTGGAGTCCAGCATCCTGTATCCCTTTGAGGCTCAGCCCCTCGGCGCAGAACACTGGGGAACCAATAACTGGATGCTCCTCGAGTAGAACAGTGTGCGCGCCGGCAGCTGCCGCGGCTCTGGCAGCCGACGAGCCAGATGGTCCACCGCCAACAACGACTACATCGCAGTCAACAAGCCGCATACTAATCAAATAGTCGCCCGCGGCTTTCGTATATTAAGGCTACCTCTCTAGGACCTTCTGGGCGGCGATCTCTATGTCTTTCGCCTTCACCGTCTTTCGCCCAGCGTGTTTAGCGTAGTCGAGGGCTTCCTTAGCTACCTTCACCCCTATCTCCTCAAGGGCCTTACCTAGAGCGATGGCGCTCTCTTCACTCACTCGGTCTGCGCCAGCGCGTTTAATCAGCTTGTGCATCGGAGCAACCTTAATCTCATCAGTCAATTGAAATCAACCCTAATACTATTCAGTTTCCTTAAATATTTAATTCTTATCCCTTTTTCTTTTAAAAAGACTAGAAATTAGGTTTATACTCGGTTTAAAGGTGATCCACGGCATTTAATAGGTTGGATCCTATTTGGTAAGTCTGTGATTAAAACATCACATCAATGAAAATTGGTATTAATCACTGAAATATTTGTAAATGGAGGACCTCAAGATTGTCCATTATTCGTTTGGGGGCTAAGGTAAACGTTTAAATGAGTGCCCAAGCCACATAGAGCATCGGAAAAAACCATCCCGGTGATATGTAAGTGGGTAAAGTCAGGACAGAGATGGTCAAGAGGACAGTGATTGAGCTCATCAATAGGTACCCGAAGAGTTTCAACATAGACTTCGACCACAACAAAAAATTCGTAACGGAGCTTAACATTGGCATCTCCAAGAAGATGAGGAACAAGGTCGCCGGGTACTCCACGAGGGTCGTCAAGTCGGACCTAATGGCGGTAGAGGTCGAGGGCGAAGTAGAGCCCGAGAACACATAAACGCATTAATTTTTCGCGGCTAATCCTCATAATTATAGTCGTAAGTAACGAGCTATATCCCTCTCCTTGAATCCTACCTCAACAAGCTTCTCCGTGATGGCCCTCCCCTTCAGCCCTGTGGTGCGCAGCTTTTCCGCTACTTCGATGAGGCACTCCCTGAGCTCCCATGGGTAGACGACCCAAGCGTCGACGCTTTCGGCGTAGTAGTCCGGAACGAATCTACTCCAGGGCTTGATGTGAAGTGTGGCCAATCTGACCGATGATGCTTCCTTTCCCTTTATGTACTCCTTAGCCTTAAGCAGTGAGGCTCCCGAGTCTGAGACGTCATCCGCTATTAGGACCTTCAATCCAGCGATGTCGGCGTTGACTTGGAAGACGATAACAGGCTCAGGGCGCTTAACCATTCCGTCGTAGGCTTCCAACTGGACGCTGGCAAGTCTACGGACACCGAGCTGGTCGCAAAGTATCCTAGCGGGATCAAAGCCCCCCCTGCTCACAGCGACTATTAGATCTGGTCTGAAATCTGACGCGATGATCTTCCCAGCCACAGTCTCAGTGAGCCCCTGAACCTCGTCCCAATTCAGGTGAAGGAAACGTAGATTCTCCATATATCCGCCTCGAGGGGATGATGATATGGTAAGGCATTGGGATGAATATAAGCCCGATGCGACTACGAATCTTTGTTTATATCTAGGGAGGACCGATTCTGAAACATGGACAAAAAGGTTGACCACGGCGAGTGGGTCAAAAGGCTCGTGGAGGACTTCATCGCTAGCCCTAACAACTCGTTTAACGACATCGGCGAACCTGCCTGGGATAAGCCGATTGTCGGCTTCTCAAACGGCGCCGACCCTCTATACGACTTCTACAAGAGGGACATAGGCAGCTTCTACTCCCTCCCCCCCGAGTTCATGAGAGATGCTTATCCCTCGCTCCAGGTCAAGTCCGATGAACTCACAGTAATAAGCTGGGTGCTCCCACAGACTAAGGCCACGAAGTACGATCACCGGAAGGAAACAAAGATGCCCAGTGAGAGGTGGGCGAGGGCACGCATCATGGGCGAGGCCGTGAACATGCGACTCCGCGCCCACATCGTAGAGGAGCTTGGGAAGGCCGGGTACCCCGCAGTCGCTCCGATGCTCTCACCCCTATGGAAACAGCACATGTCCGAGAAATACCTCTTCGCTTCTTCATGGTCTGAGAGGCACGCCGCCTACGCAGCTGGACTCGGCACATTTGGCCTAAGCGACGGCCTAATAACTGTGAAAGGAAAGGCGCACAGGGTCGGCTCAGTCATCACCAAGATCGGGATACCCCCGACGCCACGCACTTACACCGACCACCACGCCTACTGCCTTTGGTATGCAAAGGGCATATGCGGAGCCTGCATCGGAAAATGCCCTGCTGGTGCCATCTCAGAAAAGGGGCATGATAAGCAAAAGTGTAGCGACTACGTCGACACAACCCACGCTTACGTCGAGGAAACCTACCACTTCATGGGCTACGGCTGCGGATTGTGCCAGGTTGGTATACCTTGTGAGAGCAGGATACCCGAGGGTATCGACGTCTAGGGGAAACAGATAAAGAGTCCCCCGACTAGTTTCCCTCCAACACCTGGTGGTGCAGATGATCCGTGCCCTCTTCGTCGGAAGGTTCCAGCCATTCCACTTCGGTCACCTCCACGCCATACAGACGATACTCGAGGAAGCCGAGGAAATCATCATCGTAGTGGGCAGCGCCCAGATGAGCCACGAGCCAGACAACCCATTCACCGCGGGGGAGCGCATAGAGATGATAAGGGCCGCCCTCACCGAGGCAGGGGTTGACAAAGAGAGGTTTATGCTGATCCCAATCGCTGACGCCCCCAGCCACAGGACGTGGGTCAGCTATGTCGAGTCACAGACACCACGTTTCGACGTAGTTTACTCTAATCAGGCTCTGACTAGCAGGCTCCTCGTAGAGGCGGGGTACAACGTGAATGAGATACCCCTCCATAAAAGGAGCAAGTTTGAGGCGACCGAGATAAGGCGGAGAATCCTAAAAGGGGAGGATTGGAGCGAACTCGTCCCTGGCCCTGTCTATCGCATAGTGAAGGAGATCGACGGCGAGAACCGAATCCGAGACCTCGGAAAATCCGACTCAGTAAGGATTCACGAAGAGAACCATTCAGGGTAGCATAATGTACCTAAAACTGGATCCCGGTCTGCGCGCGAAGTTCCCAGGCCTATCAGCAAGGATAATTACCATCTATGAAGTCTCAATAGCCCCTCAAGACCTTCGTCTCGAGGAGTTTAAAGCTGAGGTATTTGCGGGTGCAGCTAAGAAGTGGGACATCGAAGCACTGAAGGATAACCCCATCTTCAGGGCATATCGAGACTTCTTCTGGAAAGTCAAAGTCGACCCGACGAAGACACGCCCCGCCGCGGAGGCGCTCCTGAGGAGGGTACTCAGGGGGACCCCTTTACCGACGATAAACACCCTCGTCGACGCTTACAACCTCGCTTCAGTCTCTACGAGCATACCATTCGGCACTTTCGATATCGATAAGATGCTTGGTGAGCCTTTGATGAGGGAATCGAGTGAGGGCGAAGAGTTCCTCGGCATCGGGATGGACAAGGCAGTTAGATTGAATGGAGGAGAGGTTGTCATCCAGGATGACGAGAGACTGATAGCTGTCTACCCGTATAGAGACGCTAACTACAGTAAGGTGACCACCTCGACGAGAAACCTCCTCCTAATGACCTGTGGCGTCCCAGGCATAGGCGACGAGGAGCTCAGGACAGCCGAGAAAGTAGGCTTAGAGTACATTATTCGTTTCTGCGGTGGGACCGCGACGTAGGTGGCTCCCCTGATCGAGGTTGACGGTTCACTGATGGAGGGTGGTGGGCAGCTCCTCCGCATGGCAACCACCTACAGCGCTATCCTCGGCGAATCCGTTAGGATCGTCAACGTCCGCGCCAATAGGAAGCAGTCCGGTCTTAAGCCCCAACACTTGATTACCCTCAAGGCGGTGGCGGAGATTTGCGGGGCTACCACGAAGGGGTTGAAGGTAGGGAGCCATGAGGTGGAGTTTCATCCAGGTAAGCTTAGAAGTGGAAGCTTCGAGTTCGATATTGGGACAGCGGGGAGCTGTAGCCTCCTCTTACAATGTGCGGCTCCCGTCGCAGCATACGCCGATGAAACAATAAAAATCAGAGCCAAGGGGGGGACTGCTGTTCGATGGTCCCCCCCCATGCCTATAATTCAGCACGTTGTCTGGGCTGGGCTGAGGAAGATGGGTTTCATTGGTGAGGTCCGCGTGCTGCGTGACGGCTACTACCCCAAAGGTGGAGGTCTCATCGAGGCTAAGATCAGCCCCATCCGGGGGTTCAACCCGATTCAGGGCAACAAAGCCGAGGTAAGGATAATCCACGGCATCTCGACGTGTGGAGGCCTACCCAGACACATCGCTGAGAGGCAGGCCGACGCTGCTGTTAAGGTACTTAGGGAAGAGGGATTCGAGGCGGAGATAGACGTAGTGACCCCAGGCAAGGCATCAGAACCCCTCTCCCCGGGGAGTGTTATATGTCTCTGGACAGAGGGGGGCGCCCTAATCGGCGATGATGGACTCGGTGAGCGTGGGAAGACCGCTGAGAAGGTGGGAACAGAGGCGGCCCACCGGATAGTGACCCAGATTAAGACGGGCGCATTCGTTGATCAACACACAGCCGACAACCTCATACTACCCTGCTCCCTCGCCACGGGCACCTCGAGCTTCACTGTGACTCGACTTACAATGCACACCCTCACAGCAGTGGAGGTAGCGAATAGGATCATCGGGACTAAGATAATGATCGAGGGATCGGAGGGGAATTATGGGCGCATCACTATCGAAGGGCGGGGAGTCAAAAACCCCAAGTTCACCGATCAGGTTTAACCGCGCGGAGCCAAAAGACAATCCATCGTCTTGATCAGGCTCAGATTCGATAGGGGGACACTTCTAGTCGAGAACGATCAGGAGATAGCATCGACCCGCAGACAAGCGAATGATTATGCGAAAGTTCTTTCAGAGTTAAAGAAGAGTAGTTTGGAATACCGAGATGAAGCCCTCAAAGCGCCTCCTGTAAACTTGCCTAGTTCCCGCTTCGAGGCGCGGGACTATCAGTCGGAGGCTGTGGCTAGCTGGGAGAGGTCGGATTTTAGGGGGATCGTCGTCCTCCCAACCGGGGCGGGAAAAACGATCATGGCAATAAAAGCTATGGAGAGACTGCAGGTCGCTACAATTGTTGTCGTACCAACTATCGTTCTATTGGAACAGTGGAGGAACACTCTCAAAGATGCGTTTAGTTTAGATATCGGCGCAATCGGCGGTGGCTCCAACGAGTTGAGATCTATCACGGTATCTACTTACGACTCCGCTGCCCTTAGGGTTCGGGAGATTGGTGATAGATTCTCACTGATAGTCTTTGACGAGGTCCACCACCTCCCCGCCCCGAGCAACTCGAGGATAGCTCTAGGCTATCTCGCCCCGTACAGGCTGGGCTTAACTGCGACAATCGGGAGGAATGAGGAAGTCATCAGCGGCCTCAAAGATCTTGTTGGCCCTGTCGTTTACGAGAAGGCCGTTGAGGAACTAGCTGGAAGGCACCTCAGCGACTATACTGTGAAGACAGTGAATGTACCCCTCTCGCCAGAAGAGAAGCTTGAGTACGATAGGCAATTCGCCATCTACAAGGGCTTCCTCCAGCGGAGAGGTATTAGGATCAGGAGTGCTCGTGACTACCTCCTTTTCGTCAAGAGGAGCGGGGTGGACCCGGAGGCGAGAAGGGCGTTAATGGCGAGGAACGCTGCTATGGACATCGCACTAAACAGTATGAGCAAGGAGGAGTACCTCCGGGACCTACTCTCGGCCAACCCCAGTGAAAAAACGCTCATCTTCACCCGTCACAACAAGCTTGTGTACCGAATCAGCCGAAGCCTCCTTCTTCCCGCCATCACCCACCAAACTACGAGAGAGGAGCGGGAGGTGATACTCGACAGGTTCCGCAGGGGCGTCTACAGGAGGATAATCACTAGCCAGGTTCTAGACGAGGGGATAGACGTTCCTGATGCCTCCGTAGCAGTGATCCTCAGCGGGACGGGTAGCAGCCGCGAGTTCATCCAACGCCTCGGCAGAGTCTTAAGGAAGAAGGAGGGGAAACAGGCGACCCTCTACGAACTCGTCAGCTTAGGTACAGCGGAGACGCGTCTAAGTAAGAGGAGGAAGGAGGTATGATCTTCCCACCTGAACTCATCAGGGTCAGGCGGACTAAGACGGCGCTTACTCCCATCTTCGCTGACGACGAAAAGGTCAGCCTCGCCAAGACCCTCATTGCCGTCTATAAAGAGAACATAAATAGGAAGAGGGCTAAGCTAAACGAGGCGCTTGCGGAGTGCGAGGAACTCGGCTATGACTTCAAGCTTGTCAGGGGACTCTCCGCTGTCCTCGATTCCCACAGCATATTCGGGGCAAGCTCTTTTCTTCCGCCGGTCAAAGTGCGTACACTTCTCTTCGAGGAGGCAACGAGGAGGCCATCAATCACCGAAAGGGATAGATCGGAGATAATAGCGAAGGTAGCAGAGGGACTCGGCGTCGCTTCTTCGGACCTTGAAGAGAGTCTCTATGCAGACCTCCTCGACGAGCAGCATCTAATAGACTTTAGGGAACTCGCCCCTGATGAGTTGCTCCAACTATACAACTTCGCCCTTGCCTCAGTCGTACTCGCCTACTCAGTCCACATGTCCATAAACTACTCGGGGAAGAACGAGCGGCTGGAAAAGGCGGCATCAGCACTGGGTGAGTCCGATGTCCGTGTCGGCTCTATTGGGTTGACACTGAAGCCGTCGAAGCAAGTCGGAATACGCGGTGGCAAGGTCGAGGCATTACTCGCGAGGCTCCTCGAGTCAAAGGAGTGGAGACTTCGCGCCGACGTCGCATACCCATCGAGGCACCGTGAGACGAGGCCACTAGAGCTGAACAGGAATAGCCATGGGGGTGTTCTTAGAGCGGATAAGTTTGAGGAGGAGACGATAATAGAGATCAAGAGTCCCGTTGGGAAGAGCAGCTACGGTGACTTAATAATCATCGATGACGTAGCCAACAGACTCGGCCTCACTGACAGAGAGCTCATTAGGAGAGTTGAGGCAGAGAAGAGGAAGTACGTCAGGCTCCCAGGCGTTCTCGTCACCCCTGAGAAGCTGGAGCAGCTCCGCTCGGGTCTCGAGGAACTTAAGGATAGCGACCTCGCCTCGTACAAGACTTATCTGAAGGGGCAGGGGTGCAATAACCCCATCCCCGTATTAGAGGCACTCGGCTACTTCGTCGAAGTGGACCCAGAGACGGGGAGGACGAAGGTTAAGCGCCTGCGTCAGCGAGCGTCAAGTTAATATCGCTCCGTGGGGAAGGGGGTTCGGAAGTGTGGGCATGGGCTGGCAAGATTATCAGGGCGCCACAACGATCGGACTCATCTGCAAAGGGGGAGTAGTACTCGCCTCCGAGAAACGCGTTACCTGGGGTAACATGCTCACAAGCAGGGGCGGTATGAAGGTCTACAAGCTCAATGACAGGATAGGTCTCGCCTTCGCCGGCCTCGTCAGCGACATGCAGGCTCTGACGCGTGAGGTCGCGGCATATGCTAGCCTCTACGAGTTGGATAACAATCGGCCCATCAGCGTAAAGGCGCTTGGCAAGCTCGTCGCTAACATGCTCTTTCAGCGCAGGATGTTTCCCCTCTTCATGGAGACCCTCGTAGGTGGGGTCGACGAGGATGGGCCCAGCTTATTCAGCATGGACCCCGTAGGCAGCCTTATCCCCGACCCGTTCATCACCGCCGGCACCGGCGCACCTATCGCGATGGGTGTCATCGAGGCAGAGTACAAGGAGGGGATGAGCGTCGAGGCTGGTGCCGAGCTCGCACTCAAGGCGATAAAAGCCGCTGTGGCGAGGGACATCGCTAGCGGTGACGGCGTAGACATGCTCCTTATTACGGAAGATGGAATTGAGGAGCGGAACATCAACCTTAGGAAGTAAGGTAACGCGCACGCCTCAACATGCTCCGTCAACACTCCGTACTTCTGCACGTATTCGTCGAAATCTTTTTACTGCCATCCCAGGACTGCTCCCATGCCACGAATGAATACCTGGATGTATGTGTCGCGTGCGCAATCTAAAAGGCCTGCAAATCGCTTGTTTGTGATCTAACTTAAGAACCACGAGATCTGAACTTCTTGGAAGTCAAATGATTTCGCCTGAGTTGGAGGAACTGACGTGGCTCGCCGTTCACGGTAGAGGAGTCATTAACACCGCACACTCCTCACAGATCGCGCTCACCCTCTCCAATGCGGGAGTTGCTGCAGGGAGAGATGCATTCTATTACATGAGGTATGATGATAGCCCAGAGAGGGTCCAGCTGCCCTTCATCTATTATGCTGTATTCGGCAACCCGAGGATCAGGGTGATCCTTCCAGAGGAGGTCGAGCCGGTGGGCAGTGTATTCGACACAGTAGCGGTGTTGGATTCATCTCTTATTGTGAAATCGACATCCCAGAGGGCATTACTCCTAGATGGAGCTAAGAGAAATGCGGCTCTTGTTGTTAACACCTCCTTAAAACCGAGTGTGATCCTGAAGCTGGTGAGGAAGTATGGCTGTGCCCAGGACTGGGAGGGTAGGATTATTACCCTTAGAGCCAAGAAATACAATCAAAACATAGCCCTGGGGATGATAGGGGCTATAGCCAAAGCCATGGAGCCTCTCTACTCCATCGATGATGTTGTTGAATCGATGGTTGAAGTCGAGGGGAAGACGGACTCTGTCGATGCAGTCAGGTCCGCATATGAGGAGGCGGATTCACTCAAGGTCTCGCTCAAGGCTGAGGACTGTGAGCAACACAATCTAAAGTCAAGCGTAGGTGAGGTGAAGCCGTCCATGGGGACAAAGAGGTGGTGGGACAGGGAAGCCTACATGATCCTCAAGGAGAGGGTCGCTAATGCCCCTACATACGAGCAGAGGATCAAATCTATGCCGAGGTGGGAGGAGATTGCCCC
>CAZIKD010000035.1:0-9593 GCA_964539725.1 uncultured Candidatus Bathyarchaeia archaeon
GAACAGTTGCTTGGATATAGCAATATTTACTTAAAATTTGAGGGAGGGAACCCGACAGGGACTATGAAGGATCGCGCAGCCTATGCGTGTTTAAGGCTTGCGAAGGAGAAGGGTTACAAGGAGTTGGTTATAGCCTCTTGTGGCAACTTCGGTGCCAGCTTCGTTGCTCTCTCGCGTTTCTTCGGAATCACTACTCACGTCTACATACCCGAGAAATACCACACCCCTAGAATAGCAGAGATGGAGAAGCAGAGCGGCGTGATACACCGCGCCCCCGGAACCTACGAGGAGGTCGTTGACTACTCTGCCGTCGAGGCGGGTGAGCGTGGATGGTATAATGCCAACCCTGGCACGCCGGAGAACAAGGCTGCCTCGTTCGAGGCCTATGCTACTATCGCCTACGAGATAGTCGACCGGATGGGGCGTGCTCCCGATGTCATAGCTGTCCCAACTAGCAACGGCACGACCCTCGCTGGGATTAATCAAGGCTTCCAGAGCCTAAAAAGGGAGGGAAAGACCCGTAAGGTTCCAGCGGTCATCGCTGCTAGCACGAGTGGTGGGAACCCCATAATCTCGAGCTTCCTATCGGGAAAAAGGAAGATTGAGGATCTGAAACTGGATGAGATTATTGAGACCGATATCAATGAGCCACTCGTCAGCTGGAAGAGTCTCGACGGGCAGGAGGCCCTTGAATCTCTGTGGGAGAGCAAGGGATGGGCCGCCCACGTCACTGACGAGGAAATGCTACGTTTCTCAGATATTCTCCTTCATGAGGAAGGGCTCTCAGTCCTTCCCGCCTCCTGTGCATCTCTTGCAACTCTTACATATTACATCAAGAAGAAGAGATTACGGAAGGGACTAGATCTCGTTGCCTTTTTCACTGCGAGGAATATTTAACTCTCCTCGCGCGCGCAATCTATCCCCTTTCTCTTGTATCCGGAACTCCTTATTCGGACTAGTTTTAAGTAACTATTTCCAGCTACTTCTAGATGTCCTCGGTCTTTAGGAGGCTTCACCCGCGGATTAGGGATACCCTCACCGGTTTCGGTATTGTTGAGCCGACGCCGCCCCAGGAGAGGGTCATTCCCCCGATCTTGGCGGGAGAGAATGTCCTCCTCGTGGCGCCAACGGCGAGCGGGAAGACCGAGGCGGCGCTTCTCCCAGTCTTCGACGCTTACCTCCGAGAGGGGGATCAGAGGGGGATAAACATCATCTATGTAACCCCTCTCCGAGCGCTCAACAGGGATATAGACAGGCGCATGATAGCGTGGGCGGATAACCTTGGCATCGACGTCCAAGTCCGCCACGGCGACACCACCCAGAAGCAGCGGCGAAGCCAACTCAGGAAGCCGCCCCAGATGCTTATCACAACCCCTGAGACCCTTCAGGCCATTCTTCCCACGAAGGATATGAGGATGCACTTGGTGTCAGTCAGATGGGTCATAGTCGATGAGATACACGACCTCGCAGCTTCGAAGCGGGGGGCTCAACTCACCGTCGGATTAGCTCGTCTCGAAAACATAACCTCGATGCCTCTACAGAGGATTGGCCTCTCCGCCACCGTTGGCAACCCTGAGGCTATCGCTGGTTTCCTCGCTGGACCCCACCCCATCAAAGTCGTCGAGGTCGCTGTCGACAAGAATTATCAATACGACATCGAGTACCCTGAACCCAGGGGGGAAGACTTTGATCTCGGCAGTGACCTCAACACGACACCTGTTACTGCTTCCCGCCTCCGTGCCATCAGGGACCTCGTTAGGGCCCACAACTCCACACTTATCTTTGTCCAAGGCCGTGGTCAGGCGGAGAGCCTCGGTCATAAGCTCGGGCAACTGGACACCGGGATAGAGGTTCACCACGGTAGCCTGAGCCGGGAACAGCGCCACATAGTCGAGGACAAGTTCAAGGCTGGAGAGCTGAAAGCGATTGTCGCAACCTCAACACTTCAACTTGGTATCGACATTGGGAACGTCGATCTCACAATTCAGTACAATAGCCCCCGTCAGGTCTCCACTCTCATCCAGCGAGTTGGCCGAGCCGGCCACAAGCTCAGTATGTTATCCCGAGGCGTCATAGTAGTCGCCTACGGGGAGGACGCCCTAGAGTCCATAGTAATCGCTAAGAAAGCAAAACACAACGAACTCGAACCCACTGAGACACACTTAAACCCCCTTGATGTCCTCGCCCACCAGATAACCGGTATAACTCTTGACAACGGCGAAGCCGACGCTGAAAAAATTTTTTCAATTATCCGCAGCGGCGCGAGTTGCTTTGGTACACTTGGGCGGAGCGACTTCGACGAAGTAGTCACCTTCCTAGACGCCATAAAAATAGTAAACAGGAGAGGAGATAAGCTGGAGAAGACAAAGAAGGGGCAGAGATACTACTTCGAGAACCTGGGCATGATCAACGATGAGAGGCGTTACCCATTCATAAACGTCGTCACTGACAAGGTCATCGGCACCGTTGGTGACGAATTCTGGACCCTCCGCGCCCGCATCGGCCTCAACGTAATCCTCCGTGGAAGAGTCTGGAAAATACTCCAGATAGATGAGGACGAAGGTCGCCTCTTCGTCCTTCCCAGCGACGATCACCTTGGGGCTCTCCCAGGATGGGATGGGGAACTCATCGGAGTCACCAAGAGTATTGCCGAGGAGGTCGGAGACCTCAGGAAGCGGATAGCCGAGAGGATCAAGGAGATGGGGCTGGATAGGGCCGTCGAGGAACTATCAGCGGAGCTCGGTGTCCCAATCGCGACTGTTGCCATCGCAGCGAATGAGGTTAACGCTCAGCTTTCCAATGGCTTTCCCATTCCCACCAAGGATCTCATACTCGTCGAGTCCTACGAACGCTACATCATTATTCACACCTCATACGGGAGCAAGGTCAACACAACACTCGGCTGCGTTCTCGACGCCATTCTGAGCGAGAAGGACCTGATACTCGGTTGGTGGAGCGACGCCTACCGAATCCTTCTCGAGACGCCGCAGACTATCAATAGGTACGACGCCGACGACATCATTAACGCTCTAAGGTCAATTAGGTCGGAGGACGCGGAGAAGCGCCTCACCGAGTACATGGAATCGAGGTTTCCCTACGCCTACAATATGAAGTTCATCGCAGAGCGCTTCGGCGCAATCTCCCGCGGTAAGACTTACAGCGCCGATGCCCTGCAAAGGCTCTATCGTCGATATAGGAATAGTCCAATCTACAATGAGGCGCTCCGAGAGGCCTACAAGGAGAAGCTCGACCTCCTATCCTTGAAGGGGATTGCTGAAGGGGTAAACTCTGGGCACGTCCAAATACAATACATTCAGGCGAAGGAGCCGAGCCCCCTTGCCCGTCACATCCTCGAAGTTTATACCGATTTCGAGGAGTTCATGGACTCAACCATAACTGTCTCAGACCAACTAGAATACATGCAAAAGAGCGTCTACGCTCGTGAGGTTAAACTGAGCTGCATGAACTGTAACGAGTGGCATACAGAGGCACGTATCAGAGACATTTCCGAGCGTCCCACCTGCCCACACTGCAGTTCCGGTCTACTCGCCGTACTTCGTCGCAGCGAGGATCCCTCCCACTTCCAGACCCTTCTAAACCACATGAAAAAAGGAGAACAAATCCTACCAGAGGAAGTCGACATAGTCACAAACGGGCGCAAAACCGCAGATATGGTTCTCAGCTACGGAAGGAAGGCACTTGAAGCCTTGGCGGTCCACGGCGTCGGTCCGGTCACCGCCTACCAGATCCTCAGCCGAATGCACACAACAGACAAAGACTTCTACTCAGACCTGTTAAAAGCGAAGATCCAGTACATGCGTACTCGGCAGTACTGGGATGATAAGAAGCATAAGGTGAAGTAGACCTACTCGTCATCCTTCAGGTACTTTTCCTCATCCCCCGCCTCGAGGGCGAAATTCATGTGTGCCATGCTCGCTCCTGCGTTCAGTGCGGCAGCGACTGCGATGACCTCCGCGAGCTCCTCCTTCGTAGCGCCGGCTGCCATCGCCCTCTTTGCATGGGCTTCGATGCAGTACGGGCACCTAGTGATGTAGGTGGCCGCGACGGCGCAAAGCTCCTTCGTCTTTACGTCGAGCTTACCAGGCTCGAAGACTTTCTCGTCGAAGGCACCGAATGCCTTCAGGACCTTCTGGTTGAAGTATTTTGAGACTTCTCTGTTCCTCTTCTTAGCGTAGTAGTATGACATAAGTTACGGTCTTTGCCACATTGTATACAAGCATTATGGTGTCATCATAGGTGCATTATGTTGGCGAGGGCCTCGATGCTCTTACCTAAACCATCGCCCATGTGCTCAGGGTTGAGCTCCGATAAACGCTCCTGAAAGGAGTCATCGCCGAGCATCTCCTCGGCAAGGAGCAGAATTCCATCCCTGTCTATGCTCCTCTGGTGTATCGCGTAGGCGACACCATACTCTTGGGCGCGCCGAGCGTTGCCGTACTGCTCCGGGTGATTCGGCACCGGGATGATTATCGAGCGCTTACCATAGCAGATGCTCTGCATCATGGTTTCGTGACCGCCGCGCGAAACGACGAGGTCACATGCGTTGAGAAGGTCGAACCTGTCCTTCACCCAGCCCACTTCGATGAGTGATCCTCTCCTGACTGGTCTCGAGTTGCCTGTGGGATTCCCTAACGACATAACGACTTGGTACTCGTTGGGGAATGACTCGAAGATGGGGGTGAGCAGCTTTAGAAGGGGCATCCTTTCAGCATATGGACCGCTTATCCCGGCGTAGATCAGCTTTTGATCCTCCGAGACGCCGAGCTCCGCCCTCACCTCCGCACCTTTCCTTGCCTCCTCCGGTTTCTTCTGGAGGATAGCGCCTATGAGCTCTACCTTGTCCTGGTAGGGGCTTGGGATGCGGAGACAGTCTATACTGAGTGTGTTCGGAGCGGGGAAATCGGGTATCAGGATCTTATCCGCATAGCCCCACCCCCTTCCTATGAGGGTCATTATCACACCATCCACTACCCTTGATAGCATGAACATGTCCTTTTGCATCGGGATGAGAGGGGTGAATTGGTTGAGGATGAGGAGGGTAGGTAAGCCAAGCAGCTTCGCTGCGAATATCGAGGAAAGACGAGAATCGGAGATAACGGCATCGGTCTCGAACGCCTTCATGTACCGGATCTCGGCGTTTACCTGCCTCATGAAGGTGGGGAACGCCTTGACGCCTTGGTTGATGGAGGACATCCTGAGGTCGATTCTCCCAGAAGAGTCATTGGACATAGAAATGGGGGGAACAGCGACGACTCTAAAGCCCTGCTTCTCAACATAGTCGAAACCCTCCAGGTATGTTGAGAACAGTATCTCTGCGCCGCGTCTCCTAAGTTCGTTGGCGATGGGCACGCTCCGGCTGGCGTGACCGAGCCCTATCCCGCAGGGGCTGAAGTATATCCGTGCGCCACCGAAGCCCTCCATCTGGACCAACCCTAACCCTAAATCTCTTCTCTCTCGACCTTGCCACCGGGCGTCATCTCCATAAAAATGATGGCTTGGAATCTGGAGACCTCAGTACCGGGGAGGACCCATGTGTCGGGAGGCAGCCCTGCCTTAATACAGGTCTGGGAGAGGAACTCCTCCGAGTCCCAGCCCCACTCCGTCGCCACTTGCGGGAGTAGCAAACCGCTCCTGCTGCCGCGCTTTACTATGAGACCGTCAACGCCAACCCTGACTATTGACGGATACTGCTCCGGCTTCATCACCTTAATCGACTCGGGTGGAGTCAAGACACTTACTTCGACAACTATCTTTTTTAGCTCACTCTCGTCGAGCCTGGGGAACCGGGGATCCTCGAATGCAGCAGCGCGGGCGACATCGTTCACCGCCTCGACTAGTGACTTTATGGGATAAGGGTAGCCGATACAACCCCTGAGCTGCTTCTCCCCGCTCCTAACTCTGTTCAGGGTGACGAAAACACCACAGACCTCGCGGATTTTCGGAGGCGCATCGACGAGGCTGACCTTTGCCTTGGTAAAGCTTGATTCGATTGTCCTCCTAGCAAGTTGAACCAGGTAAGTTCCCTCGTCAATCGTCAGGTCGAAGATCATATGGGCCCCTCTCTTTCAACAATCGGGTGCTCAGCGCGTTTTAAAGCCTGCCGGAGGCTAGGCCACACCCTTCCCGGCGCTGTTAAGCGTTTTTATGATCTTTGGCCAGTGGCTGCCATGCCAGTAAATACTCCCGCATCTCGAGCAGACCCAGAAATCGTCGATGGTTTTGAAGGTACCCACCGGGACCCTGTCAACGACTTCCTGTTTGGCGATCTTTTCTACCGTGTGGTTGCACTTCGGGCACCTTGTCTGGGCTGGGTCGAATGTGAGTCCTAATTCAACTGATAGCTGGCTGAGTGCCTCCTCGTCTCCCTCTTTGATGAATATTGCATCGACTCCTCGTTTGCGCGCCCTATTAACGAGTACCTCGTCGCGTGTCAGCAGAATCCGATCATCTTTCATCGCTTCCTCGATGAGGTCGTCGTCCCATGTGTCCTTCCTATATTCAGTGTCGAATCCCCCTATCCTCAGCCAACGGGACAAGGAGCCCAACATGCCATCTAATAGGAAGCGTGGCATCATTTCTGAATAAGAAGGGATTGTGGAGACTTATTCCTCCTTCTCCTCAGCGCGGCAGTCCTCGCAGAGGAATTCACCATCGACGGCGCGGAGGTTGGTGGAGTATATCTCGCAGTGGTCGCAGTAGCCGACGGTGGAGGGGCTGAATGCATTGGAGCCGCCGTTGATCTTGGAGTTCTCCCTCATTATCTCCATAATCGTTGGGATGATCCTGATTATGTCCTTGTGGCTGATTATGCCGACGAGTTGTCCCTTGTATGTGATGCCGAGGCGCCTGATGTTGAGCTTATCCATCATCCTCATTGCGTCGACTATGGGTGTCTCCGCCTTCACGACCCTGAGAGGACTCGACATGACTTCACTTGCGCTTACTTCATGGGCCGATTTGCCGGCGGCAACGACCCTGAGTACTATGTCCCGCTCTGTTACTATGCCAACAGGCTGACCTTCTGAGTTATTGATTACGATAGCCCCCAGCTTCTGCTCCCTCATCAGCTTAGCGATCTCGGTGATGTTGCTACCCTCTTCGACGGCGATGACGGGGCTAGACATCGCCTCCCTTACAATCATCTTCGGTTCCAATTCAAGGCTCATAGCCCCAATGTCTCCGAATTGACAACGGATTCAAGGTATAAAAAGGGTATGAAGCAGTAACATGTATTTATTATTGAATCCTAATCTGTCAGCAGGCTCATGACACCGCAGTGGTCACACACAATAACCATGCTCGTCGAAGTCTTATCGGTAGAGACACCGATCCACCTACTACAATGGCTGCACTTTACCAACACCCCATTACCCGCGGATACTGAGGGCATAGTCTCACCCACCTTCTTGATGCCCGTCAGTATAGTGGGGCGTTTAAGGCCAAGTCTTGACGCCATGAGCCGTATGGAATTTTGGCTCCTACTGGGCAATAGGTCGAGGAGGTCGGGGAAGGAAGCAGAGCTGGGGTAAAGGCTTCTCAGCGTGTCCACTTCCTCTTCGGTCCAGCTTCGCGGCTGCATCAATAGTATCATCTACATCTAGGGTGTTGTCGTAGTGCGGAGTGATGTCCTGCATTGCAGGTCAGGGCCGATCATGGCCTCCTGTTGTCCGGAGTCAATCGGCCTCCTCGCGCGCCGTCCTTGTCCTCCTTCAACACTTTTATGGTTAAGGTCGGACTCCTCCAGGTTTTCCCGACTCCCCCGCCTTATGCGCTTAGAGCACCCCTACTCTATATGATGGTTCTGTTGCAAGGATGCTTAATTGCAATCTTGGGAGTAGTGTAAATTTTATCCCCTGTTTGTCATATCGGAGTAAATAATGTCGCTTTGTCTTGAGACTAAGAGAGGTTTATCCTCGACGGTTAAATCGATGGGGCAACAAATCGGGAAATTAACTAATACAAATAAAAGATGTCAGTATATAAGGAAGTATAACATGCTTTCCGAAAGGTTTTAGTGGAAACCCTTGGATTGGGATAGGTGACTCCTTTGGAAATCCGATATCTGAGTAAGCCTGAGTTGGACCATCCCGATATGATCGCTGCGTGGCCGGGGATGGGCTACATCGCCAAGATCTCCGCTGACTACCTACGGAGGCGTCTCAACGCTAAGATCTTCGCTGAGGTGACTTATTACCATAATATGCTCGTATATAACGACGGACTGGGGAGTCTTTCACCTATTAAGCATAGGTTCTATACCGCTCCAGGGAAGAACCTCGTCATCTGCGTTGGTGAGGCCCAGCCCTCCATACCTGAGGAGTCGATAAAGCTCGCCGAGGACGTTGTCGATTTAGCCGTAAATCTTGGTGTGCGAAGGATGTGGACAATGGCCGCTTACCCGACGGAGTACACTGAGGAGCCGCAAGTCTATGGTGTCTACACGAGCGAGGAGATGAGGGAGCTTCTTGAGGCGCAGGGAATAAAGATAGTGAAGGAGGAGGGTGTGGTGAATGGCTTGAATGGTGTTGTTATTGGCGTTGCTAAGGCCCGAGGGATACCGGGAGTCTGCCTGATGGGAGATATCAAGTACGCGAACGTCCCTCAGCATCTCTCCTCGCGGGCTGTACTCATTAAGCTCGCCTCAATCCTCGGGATCGAGCTCGATACGACCCTACTCGAGAAGAGGGCGAGGCGCCTCGACGCCTCGATCCGTAAGCGACTCGAAGTCTTCGGGGAGGAGACCGAGCTCCTCCCTATCTCAGATAAGCGCCCCGACTACATTAGCTGAGTAATACGATACACCCAAATATTTCGCTGAGGGATATGAGCGGTGATCACTTGATGAAGCCCTCTGAGAAGCTTTATTGGATCAAAGCCGGCCTGGCTTTTGTTGCAGCCATTCTCTGCTTTGTCATTCAGGTATATGTGAAAATCGATGGCACTCTGGTCTTCATGCTTGGCACACTTCTCTACCTTGCCTCCTCGGACCTGCTGTCGGGTTACATGAAGTTAGACAGGGGACACGGGCTGAAAGTCGGTGTTGGTGCTTACATCTTTATCTGGATAATGGTGTGGACCCTGCTCTATACAGTATTCAGGACTGCACCTCTTTAGAGAGCTTATTTGTAGCGAGCCTATAGTGGACTAGATCAGACCATGCTGAGAAGAAACCGAGGTCGAATGGCTTTGGCCTGCTTTTCATGAGGATCTCCCTGAAGTCCTTACCGTACTTTTCTAGTCCCTCTTCTGTGTAACTGGCCTTATTCAGGAAATCCCTCTCGTCCCCGGAGCGTGCAGATATAAGGATACCCTCAAGTGCCTTGATGTAGCCCTCTTGGAACTCTGGGTTAGGGTTCTTCCTGTTTCGCACCTCATCGAGTGCTTTGTCTGCGTCGCTGAAGCGCCTCTCGATGACGGCGT
The DNA here is from genome assembly GCA_964539725.1 of uncultured Candidatus Bathyarchaeia archaeon. Lineage (GTDB taxonomy): Archaea > Thermoproteota > Bathyarchaeia > TCS64 > TCS64 > UBA8941. Next base: position 9,442 of record CAZIKD010000035.1, read on the forward strand.
CGAAGAATACTATGACGACCTCGCGGGTCTTACCTGTAGCCGTCATTCCTCGGGGTCTGTCAGATCTCTTCATTGCTCTCAATTCCTTGTTCCGTAATCATTATGGGGACCTCTCCCTCGGGGAGGCTTGGGCTCACAGTTAATTTGGCTAT
>CAZIKD010000035.1:9603-12378 GCA_964539725.1 uncultured Candidatus Bathyarchaeia archaeon
TTTGGCTATGCGAATATTATCTCTACCCTTCCTGAGGAAGATTCGGGAGTGGCTCATGTGGCCTACTATGTTGCCGCCAACGGGTATAACACCCTTGGTGAAGAAGGCATCGGGCTGCGCCATCACCTGATTCGTAATGACGGCGACGGTGTTGAAGGCACGGCTCAGTCTCATCAGCTTGTGCATGTGTTTATTTAGGAGTTGTTGACGGCTGACGAGCATTTCGCGGCCGAGGTACTCGCTTCGGAAGTGACTTGTAAGGCTGTCGACAATTATGAGGCGGATGTTGTTTTCTTTTATTACTTGGTCAGCGTTGTCAAGGAGAACCATCTGGTGATCGCTTGTGTAGGCCTCGGCGAAGATTATCTTTTTAAGAGCCTCGTCGGGGTCGAGGTTGAATCGTTTAGCTATCTGTTGGACGCGCTCTGGGCGAAAGGTATTCTCAGAGTCAATGTAGAGAGCTCCGCCGTTTAGGCCTCCCTGCTCTTCGGGGAGCTGGACTGTTACGCAGAGCTGGTGGCAGATCTGGCTCTTACCGGTACCGAACTCGCCGTAGAACTCTGTGAGGCTCTGAGTTTCGAGACCTCCTTTGAGAAGCGAGTCTAGACTTGAACACCCTGTTGTAAGTTGTTTTATTTGTTTTCTTATTTCGACGAGTTCATCACCGCGGACAAAGGTGATGGCGATACTCTTACGGGCTGCCTCTATGATCTTCCCCGCGGTTTCCTCTCCTATACCTGCGTTAATGAGTTCAGCCGTTGTCGCCATGGCTATAGACTCGACGGTCTTGAAACCGATCTCTTTGAGTTTCGACGCAGTTGCCATACCGATGGATGGTAGGTCCTCAATCGACTGATACTTCGCCTTGTAATACCCCGAATTTGTAGGGTAGTCTGTGTTGTTTTCTTCGGGGTGCACCATTCAACATTAGGTTGTTTCTTCTGTTTTAAAAGATACGTTGCGCGTCTGGCTGAGTTCTACGAGAAGCAAAGCCTTCACGTTCGAACGCGCGAAGCTATCTATGTGCAACTCTGATAAGACGTGGATATAACCGTGAGTAACTGCGCAGATACTATCCTAGTCAGGTATTGATCTTCTTCGCCAGCCACGCGAGCTTCCTTCCAAAGTACCTGATCGTCCTCACACCCTCCTCATCCTCAACAGCCTGCCCCCTCTGCCTCCCAACTACGACGTTCCAATACAACGATCCCGGGACGATCATCCCCTGGATCATGAAGAAGAGCATGAGCTGTGAGAAGGTGAAGATCTTCCCGGCCCTGCGAGCGACGACGATTGGGCCACCCACCTTGTTCTCGAATGGCTTACCCGCTACGGTCAGCTCAACCTCACGCCCGTTCTCGACGACTCGGTACAGCTGCGGGGGACTCCTGGTTACGTAGCACCTGCTGATCAGGCTCGTCATCTGGGGGGTTGCTGCCCCGAACCAGACGGGCGTCGCCAGGATGAACCCGTCGGAGCTCAGCATCTTGTCGTAGATGTCCTGGAAGTCGTCCTTTATATGGCACTCGCCGGTTGTCCTGCACGACACGCATGCATCGCATGGAGTTATCGTCTTTCCTGCGAGGGTGATGAGCTCGGTCTCAATTCCCTCCCTAGATACCTCCTCGAGGGCCATCTTAGTCATGGCCTCGGTGTTTCCTCCGCTTCTCGGGCTGCCGACTATTCCCAGGATCTTCATGTTAGGTTCTCGTGTAATAGTCAGGTAGAGCTGAGAATAAGATTATTGAATATAAGATGAGACCAGCAAGGTGAGACCAGAGCCACATATTTTAAATAATTATTTGAAAGTACAACGCCATGGAGCGGCGCTGGCTTATACTAACCCTACTATTCATCGTCCGAACAACCATAGGAATACAATACCAGTCAATCGCCTCCACCTCAGCATTCCTCGTCAAAGACCTCGGCATCAACAACACACAGCTTGGAACCCTTATCGGCCTCTACCAGGCAGCGGGCATCCTACTCGCCTTCCCAGGAGGCGTACTCGGGAGAAGATATGGCGAGAAAAAAGTAGCATCACTCGGATTACTCCTAATGACCCTCTCCGGCGCCCTAATGGCCATAAGCGGCTCAATCCTCGGCATAACAATCGGAAGATTCCTCTGCGGCGTCGGCGCCGGCCTACTAGGCACAGTACTCACAACAATGTGCATGGATTGGTTCACAGGAAAAGAGATAGTCGCCTCAATGGCGATCTTTGTAAGCAGCTGGCCCTTCGGCCTCAGCATAGGACTAGTCCTACTCAGCATCGTCGCACAGTCCACGTCATGGCAGATGTCGTTCTACCTAGTGTCCGCTTTGAGCATCGCCTCCTTGCTACTAGTCCAGTTATACAAGCCAGCGGGACCCGAGGCTAAGCTACAGTCAGAGGGATTCAAACTATCATTCAACAAGATTGACTTTTCACTTCTGTTCTTAGCGGGCGGCGTATGGGCTCTATTTAACGTGGGCTTCGTAATAGTTCCCAGCTTCGGACCAGGCTACCTAAGGTCCCTGGGGTTCAGCTTGGTAGATGCGAGCTACCTCGCAAGCGTAGTGACGTGGGTAGTCACCCCCGCCCTTATGATCGGCGGGTATTTTTCGGGTAAAATTGGGCGCCCAAACTTCATCATGATATCATCGTTCTTAGGGATCGCAATCGTGATGGTTTTACTACCCTATATGAGCAGCTTTCTGTTACCCTTTCTAGTCCTTGGATTGCTCTTTGGGGTACCCGCCGGGCTCATCATGGCTCTGCCATCGGAGGTTCTT
>CAZIKD010000036.1:0-12044 GCA_964539725.1 uncultured Candidatus Bathyarchaeia archaeon
GGAGCCTTTCTGGTGGTTTTGACTCCCGCTTCCTTGAGCCACTGCTCATAGCGGTCGAGATGCGCAAGAGTTAGCTTGCCTACCGAGGCTTTCTTTGCCCTCTTAGCAGCGGTTCTACCTGCTCTGCGGCCAAACACGTAGAGGTCGAGCTGACTATTCCCCATCAGCCTGTTTTTGCCATGTACGCCTCCGCAGACCTCACCTGCACATAGAAGCCCTTGCACATTTGTCTCTGTATTCGGGTTTATCTCCACACCTCCATTCTGGTAGTGCAGGGTCGGGAAAACAAGCATCGGCTCCTTACGGATGTCGATATTAAACTTGCCCCACATCCTGATCATGGCAGAGAATTCCCTCTCTGTTGTACCATTACCATGGAGGATGTCAATTAATGGCGTGTCTAACCATACACCCCTCATGCCTGTGTCCGTTTCGATCCCGTTGTTTCTTCCGTAGCACTCTCGGATGAAAGCCGATGATTCGACGTCTCTTGTCTCCAGCGGGTTGACGAAGAGTTCACCAAACTTGTTCAAGGGCTGTGAGCCTCTCCCTCTAAGGGCTTCGGTGCATAGCTGCCCAACGATCTGTTCTGGATATGCTGCACCAGTTGGGTGGAATTGGGTCGAGTCTAAGTCTCTTAGGTATGCTCCAACATGGTAGGCTAAGGTTAGCCCATCTGCGGTTGAACCGTAGTGGTTAGTCGTAGCGTATCCCTGGATGTGCAACCTACCGAAACCACCTGTTGCTAGGATGGTCGACTTGGCTCTGGCCACTTGGTACTCATCGGAGTCCATATCCCAGAGCACGGCTCCAGCAACTTGGTCCTTGTCATCCATTAGAAGCTCTACCACGCTTGTAAATTCACGGTAAGGTATACCACGGCTTAGGAACTCGTCAAGTAGAACCCTTGTGATCTCTAAACCAGTATAGTCCTTACAGCTGTGCATTCGTCTTCTGGAGGTACCTCCCCCAGACTCAACCTTCATGGTTCCATCGGCGTTCTTATCATACATTACGCCGAGTGATTCATGCCATTTAATGATCTCCGGGCCTTCTTTAACGAGGACCTCGACGAGGTCGGGTTTGTTTGTGTACTGACCACCGCCCATGATGTCGATAAAGTGTCTGATCGGGTTATCATTAGGTCTATCAGCTGCTTGAATCCCGCCTTGACTCATCTTCGAATTCGCATCGCCAAGTCGCAGCTTTTGGACCATCAGTATCTTGTCTAGATCGACTCCGCTCTCCTGCGCCATCAGAGCGGCGGTCAAGCCAGCTCCACCAGCACCTATAATCAGTACATCGACATCATAGTCGATGTGGTTGAGATCGATGTCGCTCGGCTTGATAACGGGGTGAGCCTCGAGAATGTCAACGACCTCATGTGGCATAAATTGACCCTTGCTCGGGCCAAAGTTTAGTGTCCGCTTCGTGCCCTCCTTGAAGTCGGGATGCCATTCCCTCAGGACCTTCTGCTTATCGTCGGGACTCATAAGTGGGAAGATCTTCCCTACTCGTTCGGGTCTCGTCTTCTCCACAAGCCTAAGAGACTTCTGCGTATACTCTGGGTATCCTGTCATTTTCAAGCCTCCATGTCCCTTGTGTCGTAAAGTTTCTTCAGAGAGGGCTTGTCGAGTGCCTTTAGTTTATCAAGCTCCTCATCGAATTTACCCTCTTCAACTTCCTTGACACGCAGTTCAACATGTTCAGTTGGTCCCACGATATATTTACTATACATTCTACGTGCAAGTTGACCGATATTATAGGGCACTATCTCAGCAGGGCACCTGACAGCGCATAAGCCACAGCTTAGGCAGTCGAAAGATAGCTTCGCAGTTGTTGTTATATCTCCCCTAAGAGCTGCCTGAACGATATCCATCACCTGTAGGTCCTGTGGGCATGCTTTAGTGCATGTGTTGCACGCTAGGCACCTAGCAATCTCGGGGTATTGTTCTAGGAATGTGCTAGCATCTGGTTTTAGATCGTCTAGATTATAGCTCTTCTTCTCTGCGGGACTGAAGGGAATCTGTGCGATGTACATACCGTCCTCCACCATCTTCTGGCAGGCAAGTGCACCTAGAAGCTTGTAGCTACCTTTTTTACGGTATATGGTCGCACAAGCTCCGCAAAAACCTCCCCTACAACCGGCTCCTCTTTTAAACTGGTGACCAGCGTACTCCATTGCTTTCATGATGGTTAAATCCGCTGGAACTGTGTGCTTCTTTCCCATCAGGTAGATGGTGACCATCTTTTTGCTGTTTTCAGTCATTTATATCAGCCCCTTCTCCCTTAGTAGAGGCCTCGGGTCGGGCTTATTCATCCCGAGCGCCGTCTCATCCTCCCCGAGGCCGAAGGCCAAAGCCATCAGCTGGGTGAAATAAACAATCGGAATACTGTAAAATTTTGGATATTTTTTGGTGACCTCGATCTGCCTGTTGCCAAGGTTATACTCGCAGAGTGGGCATGCAGTTGCCACAACATCAGCGCCCGCTGCCTGAGCCTGAGACAAGATCCTATTACTAAGGTCGGCGACGACATCGACCATGTGGACGGTGTTGTAACTGCCGCAACACTTCTGCTTGTAGCCGAAGTCCACAACCTCGGCCCCAAGGGACACGAGCAAGTCCTCGAAGATACGGGGGTTATCTGCATTGTCGACGCCTATGCCGCGGGGTCTCAGAAGGAGGCAGCCATAATAGGGCGCCACCTTTAGCCCCTTCAGTGGCTTCGTCACACGCGCCTGGACCTTATCCCAGCCCTGGGTGCGCAGCGTCTCTAGAAGGTGCTCTACCTCAACCTGACCACTGTAGACGTTGGCCTCGTTGTTCATGCTCTCCCTGACTTTTCCGGCTTTGTCGGCGTCAGCATTGAAGGCCTGGTTGCTCCGCTTCAGGGTGTTATAGCACATTGCGCAGAGGGCGACGACCTTCTTCTCGTCGACGATGCCGCTCTGCTGCGCCTCCTCGACCCGGAGGAGGTTGCGGAGGGGAGCAAGGTGGTGCATAACGTCGTCCTTCGCGAGGGCATGAACGGTACCACAGCAGTTCCACCTTGAGAGCTCTACTAGGTTGATACCCAACGCCTTGGCTGCGGCCTTTGTGCTAATATCGAACTCCTTCGCAGTAGTTTTGAGCGTACAGCCTGGATAGTAAGCGATATTCATGACAGGATCACGCCGTGAGCTTTCTTAGGCTGCTGATTATGGCAACTTGGGGCAGCTCCCTCAGCTGCTCGTCGCTTAGCTCGTCGAGGACTATACGGTCATATTTTTTCCTAAGGATGAGTTGGCGCAGCGACTCCATGACGTTAGCAACGTCGATGCCGCGGGGGCATCGGACCTCGCAGTTGAAGCAGGTCGTACATACCCAGATCGTCTTAGAGTCCAAAGCCTCCTCAAGGCCGAGCTGGACCATCCTGATAACCTTACTGGGTAAGTAGTCCATCTCCTGCGTCATGGGGCAACCCGAGCTACACGCTCCACATTGGAAGCATAATTCGACCTTCTCGCCACTCAACTCCTTCACCCTGTCCCTGAAAATCTTGTTCGAAGGGGAGGGGTGGAGGACGAGCCCCTGTTTCTCCGAAGACATCTCACAAGTTAAGACGCTGTATTTATTATACTTTTTCTAGATACGTCTCAGGTCGGCCTCAGGTTTTAAATTGAGAGGGGCGAGAGATAAGGGGAGTGAAGGGTTCATGGAGTATCACCTTAAAACGCCTGTACCCGATGCCGAGATAAGAAAGCTAAGGGTGGGCGAAGTCATCTACGTCTCCGGGACTTTGATCACGGCCCGCGACGAGGCGCATGTTAAGGCGCTGGAGCTCCACGAGAAGGGGGAAAAGCCCCCGGTCGACTTTAGGGGGGTTGGAGTTTTCCACTGCGGCCCCATTATGCGGAAGAAGGGGAAGGGATGGGAGGTGGTCGCAGCTGGTCCCACGACCAGCACACGCATGGAAATATTCGAGGATAAGTTCATCGAAGCTTTCCACCCGGCCGTAATCATCGGTAAGGGAGGGATGGGGGACCGCACCTCGAAGGCCTGCCAGAAGCATGGCTGCGTCTACGCCTCATTCACGGGAGGCGCGGCCCTCCTCGGAGCCAAGGGCATAAAGAAAGTGAAGGAAGTTCACTGGCTCGAGGAGCTGGGTATGCCCGAGTGCCTCTGGGTATATGAGACCCAGGACTTTGGCCCGCTAATCGTAACGATTGACACTCACGGGGGTAACCTGACGGCAGACGTGGGAAAGAAGGTGAATGCCAACAGGGATCGCCTCTTAGCGGAGATGAAGTGACATGCTTAGCAAGATAATCGAAGATACAGCGGTCGAACTCCTCAGGATATCAGCCACCGAGCTCCCCGTGGAGTACGTGAGGGAAATGGACGGGCTTATGAAGAAGACGAAGGGGGCGACAGGAAAGGCGCAGCTCAAGAGTATTCTGGATAACATCTCCATCGCTAGGAAGAACTCCTGGCCGATGTGTCAGGACACCGGCGTTGTCGCCTTTATGGTCAAGGTCGGCGACAAGTTCCCCCTCAAATCCGAGCTGAAGGAGATACTAACTAAGGCGACTAGGAGGGCCACGGAGGAGATACCAATTCGCCCCAACGCTGTAGATATGCTCAAGGGGAACACGAACGACAACACCGGCGCATTCGTACCAATTATCAACTGGGAGCTAGTACCTGGAAACGAGTTGGAGATTATCGCCATGCCGAAGGGTGGCGGTAGCAGCAATGTCGCCAATCACAGGATGCTAAAACCCGGCCTCGGGATGAAGGGTGTAAAGCAATTTGTTATCGAGGCGGTCGCGGCAGCCGGATCCCAGGGGTGCCCACCTTACTTCGTAGGCGTCGGCATCGGTGGAAGCGAGGACCTCTGCATGCTCCTCGCTAAGAAAGCGCTTCTAAAACCCTTCAAGGTCAGGAACCCAGACCCCAAACTGGCTGCGATCGAGGAGGAACTTCTCGAGAAAGTGAACGAGCTCGGCATCGGCGTTATGGGACTCGGCGAGGGACCGACAGCCTTAGACGTCCACATCGAGATGGCGGCGAGACACCCTGCCTCACTTCCAGTCGGTATTGTAATAGGCTGCTGGGCGCTCCGACACGTCAAGGCCACTATCGGTCCACGAGGCGGAATCAAGATCGATAAGAGCGCATAAGCCCCTTTTTCACAAACTTTATCGATAATCCCTAGGAAATTGATCCAACAAAGAGGAAGAGAGTTGAGGGTACTCTTCGTCGAGCCACCAAAGGATTTCTGGTTTATCATGGGTCAGTACATCCCCCCTCCGTTTGGTATCCTAACTCTTGCAGGTTACCTCGAGAAAGCAGTGCCAGAAGTAGATGTAAAAATAGTTGACAGCCAAGCTGAGGGACTAGACTGGAGTGGACTCGAAAAGTGGATTGAGGATTATAAACCGGATCTTGTAGCACCGAGCAGTATGTCGACGGCCAACGCCTTCCTCGCACTGCGCACAGCCCAGTTAACTAAAAGCATCAACCCAGAGACGAAGACCGTACTAGGAGGACAACACTTCACAGCTTTACCTGAGGAGACTCTTAGAGAATACCCCGACGTGGACTACATAGTCAGGGGTGAAGGGGAGGAAACCCTCGCGGAGCTTGTTAACGCTCTATCCTTGGGGAGAGATCCAATCAACGTGAGAGGAATCGCCCTGCGATTCAGAGATGATGTCCGGATAAACGAAGATAGACCCCTCATCTGCGACCTCGACTCGTTACCCTATCCCGCATATCATCTGGTAGCTCGCCATATGAAGAGCTACTACTTTAGCCTCATGGCTGAAAAGGAGAAACCATTCGCTATCGTTGAAGGCTCAAGAGGCTGCAGCCATAGATGCTCCTACTGTAGCCAGTCACCCTTCTGGAGACACTCTCAGAGGAGAAAGACTCCGAAGAGGATAGCCGACGAACTCGAACACCTCAACAACACATACGGCTCCGCGCTGTTTTGGCTCACAGACGACTACTTCAGGCTCGATACTGAAGCCGAGAAACTAGCTGATGAGATCATCAGACGCGGGTTAAAGATTAGCTGGTTCTGCCAGGCACGATGCGACGACATAATGAGGAACAGGGCAAATTTACAGAGGCTCAAAGAGGCGGGATGCACCTGGATGCTCGTCGGATTCGACACACCTAGCCCCGGAACCCTGCTCAACTTCAGAAGAGACGGCATAAACAGCGACGTTGCGAAGGAGGCTGTGAACACTCTTAGGGAGAACGATATCTTCAGTCAGGGAACCTTCATAATCGGTGAGAGGAAAGACGGTAGAGCCACTATCAAGGCCCTGCGTGAATACGCTGATTGGCTGGACCCTGACATAGCCACATTCATGGTTCTCACTCCCTATCCGGGCACAGAAATCTACGATGAGGCGGTCTCACGAGGCTGGATCGAGGACGAGAATTGGGCTCACTACGACATGGTCCACGCGATAATGCCCACGGAGAACCTTACACGTGAGGAGGTCCAGGAGGAACTCCACCGCTGTTATGACGAGTTCTTCGGTAACTGGTCAAGACGATTTAGGGGGATGGGCTCCAAGAACCCTTACACGCGGAGGACCTACCAATACCTCGCCCGCCAAGCGATTATGACAGGGCTAAGGAGCCTATTTTGATGGGAGCTGCCACACCGAGGGTAGAAAAAAAGCCCCTCTCCAGCTACGCTACGATCTTCGTCATAATGCCAATCATAACGTATTTTGTCGGCGATCAGGTTGACCACTTACTAACTCTATCACGGTTCCCTCCATTTCCTTACAATCTCGTATGCGGTTTCTCCATCTTCGTTACCGGGTTAGCATTGGGAATAAAGTCAACAAGGCTCCTCTATAAATATGGAGCAGGACTCCCGTGGGGTGAAGCTCGCGCCATCGACCAATCAAGCAAATTGGTCACAACCGGTTTATACGCTTACACGAGAAACCCGATGGTACTCGGCTACTCAATGCTCCCCGTCGGAATGGGATTCATGTTCCAGTCAATGGGCATGGCTACAATTATCCCTACTTTTGTTCTCTTCTTTAACTTAGCCTTGGTTAAATTGAGGGAGGAGCCGAGACTCTTGAAGCGTTTTGGCGACGAATACATCGGTTATAGAAACAGGACCCCAATGTTAATCCCGAGGATGAGTGAAGTCACTCGAGCGGTCTCCAAATGGAGGGGAGGATATTTTACACATGTTTTCACTCCTCTGATTAGTTTAGCTCTCCTCGCAGGATTAACATATGGGTATAAGACACAATCAATCCCTTTCCAGAAGGAAATAACTGCTATCGCTTTCGTAATAATTTGTACCATGGGGGGAATTGCCGGAATTTATCCTCGAAAGATGTCAAAGATATTTAAACAGAGTGAAGGAAGGACGAGAAACGAGGTGGGAGATGGTTACTCGGGTCATCACCCGGATTGTAGGCATTTTTTTAAACATACGCTGACGATTAGGTCACATCGACTCTGTGCTGGTTGCATGGGTCTAGTAATTGGAGCCGCACTCGGAGTAGGTTTTACTCTTTTCATCTTTTCGATGAAAAGCACTCTATTAACAGAGGTCATATTTTGGATCGGATTTGCCCTTACGATGGTAGGGATACTCCAACACGTCCTTGATCTCGGTAATCCAATAATTCACGCAGGTCTTAACGCGGCGCTCGTCCTGGGGATCTCAATGGATAGGTTCGCGGCAGAGAGTCTAAACGGCGGAGCCCTAGTTGCGGTCTACACAATCGCGTTGACACTATACCTCATAATCGCTAGAATAGAACTCTCCCAAAACGATCACCGTTTAATCTGTGAAGGCTGTAGGGAGAGCTGCAAGCGCTCCTACGCATCGTAACCTTTCTATAATGGACCCTCCAACTCTCAGTCGGTGGAGAAATCATGGTTTACTGCACGAAGTGTGGCACTCAGAACCCCGACGATACGGTGAACTGCTCAAAATGTGGCGCTTCCCTTAACCCCGCCCCCTACAGGGAGAATAGGAGGTTCAGGTATGAGGAGGATATGTGTTTCGGAGGCCGCAACCACATCTGGGGGATCGTGATCGGACTCTTCATAATAGTTTTAGGAGCATCAAGCCTATTGGGCGGAAACATCTGGGATAAACTCTGGCCCGCCTTCATTATCTTGGTAGGGCTCATAATAGTAGTTAACGCCTTAATGAAGCGAAGCTAGCGACCCTCCATTTTATTTTTAAAATACTCTCGTCGATTTGAGGTTATGCTTCAGAATCTCACGAATCTTATCCAAGTTATCGGCGAGCTGTGGGACGAGGCTCCGGTAACCAGTGATTTGCTCACACATAGTACAGCTTAGCTTGTAAGCCTCATCATAGGCATTCCCCTGAATGAGCTTCTCCAACTTCTCGAGCTGAGCGATGCCGTCCGTGATCATTTGGCCGTACATCTTGTATGGCTCCAGAAATAACTTGGAATCGTTGATCAATTGTAGTGCGTCTTCTATGCTCATGACTAGACTTCCATGGAGGACTCTGTTTATGGACCTTTCCACCGTTTTAAACGCTGCTCTGCACAGTGTTATTAAAGTGGTTCTAGTCTGGTTGGGGTTATGGCAAGCGAGTCAATGGGGCAGAAGAGGTTCTCTGCACTCTCCGAGGATTGTGAGCCTCTCTGGCTTCTTCACATGGAGGCGGAGTATATCGGCTTCATGGTAAGCATCGAGACGGAGATGAGGCTCCTTAGGCACCTACGATCGTGCAGACCGTGTAAGAACAAATTATCGGATGTCTTCACTGCCGCGAGGGATCCTGCGGACGAGCTGGAGGAGCTCTTTGCATCGGACCTCGAAAATAGACTAGTGGGAAAACCGACCACATTCTACTGCCCAAAGAGGAATGACTACACGGATGCTGATGCCTTTATACTAGCCCGGATTGATTGGCGCCTGAATAATTTGAAGAAGCTACTATCCGATGCCGAGCTCGAACTTGGGCATTTAAGTGGGCGAATAAGGGAAGAGGGTAATTGTTCTACTCCTTGAGTTCTACGACCATCCAGGCTTCCACGGCTATCCAGCCCGGGTGGTGGATGGGGAGGGCGGCTCTTGCGGGTTTCCCCTCGGGGTCACCGTAGAGATTCACCAACAGATCAGTGAAGCCGTTAAGCACCTTGGGTTGATCCATGAAGCCCACCTCACTGTTGATGAATCCGATCACCTGGAGAACCTGCTTGATCCTGTCGAGGCTGCCTAGCTGCTTCTTGAGTTGGGCGAGGCAGTTGAGTCCGACCTCCTGAGCCGCTTTATACCCCTCCTCGATTGTTAGTTCCTTCCCGACCATCCCCCTCTTCGTCGTTGCAAATGGGCCCTGGCCGCAGCTAAAAGCTATGTTCCCGGCCCATTTGGCGCCTATGTAATTACCCTTGGGGTTGGGTGGTGATGGTAGCTCGAGTCCGAGTTTCTTGAGTTTCTCTTCTATGGACATGGCTCTACAGGGGTTGGATTGGGTTTTAACGATTGCTAGTGAGGTGATTCGGCGCGCGTGCTTGCGCGAGGTAAGAAACAATTAAATGGCAAATTATGGCTCGTCCCAGTACTTTCTCGGGTCAGGTATATTACCGTACCCCATCAATTCATCCATAACGACGAAGGGTCTGTTGAATAAGCTCGTGCGTCGGAGGATCCATTTAACCAAGTCATGAAGCGGAGCCTTTTCTTTTGTGAAAGCACATACTCTAAAGCATATACTGCATCCGGATCCTACTTCATTCCAATATCTAAGGCACTTATCCTCATCATTATACCACTTATAGGAACCATTGTTATTGGATGAGTTGGGTCCTTCCCATGTTCTGGGACCGGGTGTGATAGATTCGGAGGGACATTTTTTTGCGCATCTGCCGCATACTTCACAGTACTCAATGATGCCTGATGGCGCGGGTGGGCTCTGCGGCAACGGGAGATCGGTGAATATTTTACATATCCTGACGAGTGGTCCGTGATCCCATGTGATGAGGCGACCGTGGCGACCCATGTGACCAAGCCCAGCCTGAAGTGCTATCGGTACGCTGAGGGCTGTGTCGTTACCCATGGGGATTGCACTGTAACCAAGGGCTCTAATGAACTCGGCGACGTACCCGCTTAGGATGTGCATACGGCTGTACCCCATATTGCTCGTCACCTCGATGGCTGTTGGGGCGTAGCTGTTCTCCTTGTGCTCCATGGGGACCACCATGGCGATGACCCATTTATGGCTCTTCGGGATCACGGCTTTCTTGTCGTTGATGTAGGGTGCCTCAGCCTCTTCGATCACGATCTCTTTTCCGTCGTTTGTGTGGCTGTAGATCCAGCGCTCGTCTAGTGGGCAGAAGCCAACGCCAACAGCGCCAAAGTATTTTGCGGCTTTAGTGATTATCTTCGCGGCCTTCTCTGGGGTTCCACTCCATTTGGGAACGCCTTTAGGTAGACTCCCGACTCCGAGAGGGGTCCATGAGTAGTATCCCTCACTCATTCCGTCGTCTCCGCCGGGCATGCCTTCGTACATGCCCGCTGCTTGTTTGAAGGCGTAGTCGACGACACCGAAGCCTGGGACGTTTTTTCGAATCTTGTCTGCTTTGTACTCATCCGTGTTATAGTCAAGGAGAGATCCAGTGGACCTGCGTTTCTGCTGGAAAGAGGTATTTCTCTGATCGAATCTCTGGTACTTCTCGTTGGTTGGGTAGGTTTCTTCAAAGGTCTTCTTTTTCATCATGTTTACTTCTCGTTCAAGTATCGTCTTGACCATGAATTGATTTGATGACGCCTTTTAAATTATTACTGGAAAAATGTTGTTCAGAGAAATAGTAAATGATGAGAACGGAAGCTATTTGGAGTAGTCGATCGTTTTTTCCAGTAAGTCGGTAAGGTCCATCAGTTTTAAGTATGTTTTCTCGCTCGCATGCTTTCAGTAAAAAGAAGGTGCCCAAGCATTTTTCCTCATCCCAGTGAGGTCTCTCGGAGCCTAAGCCCCGCGAGCCTTTGGGCCCACCGTTCCGAGTAAGCTTCGGGGGTCTTCTTGCCTTTTCGATCCCCGGTGGCTGTTGCTTGGGCAAACTTAACATGTGCATGTAAAGTATTTACGGTTTCTATTCGGGTAGGAGGCAAATCAGGAACTCTGCCTGGTTAGGGAGTACTGGTTTTTTTCGCCCCATTGTTAAGAAAGTCTCAACATATATGAACAATAAGCGGGTTACACCCCCCAATTAAACAGTATACGTAGAGGAGGAGTCAATTTTCATATCCTTTATGGCATCTTGAACCCCGTTCGACTTAGTAAGTGTTATTTTCTCTGATCCATCGGTATACTCAAGGCAGGAGGAAAATCCACTCTGGAGCGGAGCGAGTTCCCCCAACGTTCATCTCGGCACCCTATCCTGCTCGCTCCGCTCATCCCCTTCACGCCATCTCTGGTGGTTACTTGAAAATACTCAGAGACGACTCTGGATTCGTTATTCGCGGGGAACGGTTCGTTAGCTATCAAGAGGTCCAGTGCTTCAGGTACCTTCAGTGGCTCGGATTGGCACCCGAGGAGATGAACCACGAGTATCAGGTTGGGAGGTGTAGCTTCGACTTCTTCCCCCGAAGCAAGGTATTTTGGGAGCACCACCCTATCTACATCAGGAGTGGTGAGGACCTCTTCCAGTACGGTAAGAGGAGGAGGCTCATTCTGAATGCTTTCGGCTACTCCGGCGTCCCCCTGGTGGTCTCGGATGTGATGTTCAAGGATCAATGGGATGTTTGCGATTTTATGAACGATTATGACGTGGATTTTAAGCGGGGGAGAGTTAAAGGCGATCCCACAATCTGTTTTGTGCGTAATTACGAGGGAGAATACGACTCGTCGCATTATATTGATTCGTATAAGGAAGCTGCGACCCTTGAGTTCCCATTAGCGACGCCTCTGCTTTGGGACTACTGATATTCGAAGTTCACTACGTCCGGAGTCTATACTTTTTTAAGCCATGCAGTGTCGTTTATTTGATCCAACATGACGGAGGACAGCATCATCTACATCGGCAG
>CAZIKD010000037.1:0-12015 GCA_964539725.1 uncultured Candidatus Bathyarchaeia archaeon
CTGTGTCCTTTTTCAGCTTCTCCAAGCTCCAGCGGACCTGATCGAGGCGCTTCCCCCCATAGGGCTTCGTCACACCGGGAACCGACTTCATCTTCTCGCTGAGGTATTGGTTGTTAATCATGCTCACCTCTGCTGCTTCCCTGAGCCCTTCGGCGCCCAAGGCGGCTGCCCAGGCATACGCGCGTATTACTACCTGTAAGTTCCCGAGGAAGTCACGAACCCGTCCAATACTCTTTGGTCTGTCGTAGTCGAGGTGATATTTCTCGCCCCCCTTGACTATGACGGGGATAGGGAGGAGTTCCTCAAGCTCCTCTGTGACGCCCACGGCCCCCGAGCCTGGGCCCGAGGAACCGTGGGGGCTGCTGAAGGTCTTGTGGAGGTTGAAGAAGCTCATGTCGAAGCCAGCGTCCCTAGCCCTCGTGACACCCATAACGGAGTTCAAGTTCGCCTGGTCGTAGGCGCAGAGGCCCCCCGCCTCATGCACAATCTGCGTCCACTCGTCTATTTGCTCGTTGAAGATGCCTGTGTCCTCAGGGTTAGTTACGAAGATTCCTGCGGTGCGCTTGGAGACCGCCGCCTTAAGTGCTTCGACGCTGGGGTGACCTGTCTCTTCATCGGGATATAGGGTTATAACCTTGAACCCAGCCGTCGCAGGGCAGGCTGCGTCGCAGGGGTGGCTGAAGATTGTGGTTATGATCTCGTCACGTTGCTCGAGTTCGCCGTTTAACTGGTGGTACTTTCGCATCATCACAGCGTTGTTGAATGCCCCAGCCGATCCACCGGGGGGCTGGAATGTGAAGGCATCCATGCCACTTATCTCGCGCAGGTAGACGTTAGCGAAGCGCCACGCAATCTCGAGGAGGCCCTGGATGGTCTCCTCGGGCTGGTCAGGGTGGACGCCGGCGATCATGGCGGCTAGCTCCTCGTTGACCTTAGGACTGTACTTCATCGTGCATGTGCCGACGCCGAGGTCGATGTCCATCTCCATGCCGAGGGTCATCTGGCTGAGGTGGAGCCAGTGACGGAGGGCCTGTGGTTGGCTCAGCTCCGGGAGGTCCGGTTTCTCCCTCCGCCTCATCTTTTTTGGGAGGAGTGCCTCGGGCTTGCCCACCGCCTTCTTGATCTCCTCCTCAACCTCGGGAAGAATGATCCCGCGTTCCCCGCCTCGGCCAAGCTCGTGTATTAGGGGTTCACTCCAGACGGCCGCGTGGTAAGGCCGGACTCTCGGATCGGTCATCTTAGTATCGCCTCCAGCTCGGTGGCGAACCTATCTATGTCCGCCTGGGAATGGACCTCGGTGATGCATGTGAGGGCGGACTGACCTAGCTCGGGGAACTCTCGCGAGATATCCTTGCCCCCGAATATGCCCTTTTTAAGTAGCGCATAGTTGACTTGCCTGACCTTCTTCCCTGTGGCGTCGATGTTGAGGGGGAACTCCTTGAAGAAGCGGGGGAACCTTGCCTCGACTCCCTTGATCTCAGCGAGCTTCTCGGCAGCGTAGTGGCTCTTCTGAAGTATGGCCTCTCCGACTTCCTTCATACCCTCAGGGCCGAGGAGGCTCATATATACGGCTGCTATGATGCCATGGAGGGCGGTTGTGGTGCCGACCCAGTCCTTTGCCTTCTCACGTGCCATATAGCTTGTGCGTTCGTACTTCGCCTGGCCGAAGGCGTACTCCCCCTCCATGACTGTGTTAGTTATGCTGATGAGGCGGAGAGGGTACTCGGCGACGTAACGTTCCTCGTCGCGGCTAGCTATGAAACCGGCGAGGCCGCCGCCTGCCGTCATGTGGACACCTAGGGGTTGGACCTCTCCGCAGACGATGTCCGCACCGTAATCACTCGGGGGAGCGATGACCCCGAGGCTGATGGGGTCGACGCCGACGACTACCTCAGAACCAGCCTTGTGGGCTAGATCAGCTATCTCCTCGCCCTGGTCCTCTATGGCGCCTAGGTAGCCGGGGTTCTCGAAGTAGACGCAAGCGGATTTACAGTTGATCTTTTTCCTGAGGTCCTTGAGATCGAGTGTACCGGTTTTTTTGTTGTAGGCGACCTTATTGATCGTGATGGCGCCAGGCATCTCGGTGGGGTTGCAGAAATTGGTTACAACACTCAGTCGGGCAGGGCTCATGTGAGCGGGGACGAGTATCTCTCTTCTTCCGGTGAGGCGTGAGGCCATCCTTACAGCATTCCCAGCGGCGCTACCCCAATCATAAGTGGGAACACCGCTAACCTCCATGCCGACTAGCTCGCATATGAGGCTCTGAAATTCCCAGGTAGCCTGGAAGCGACCCAAGTCACTGTAGTAGCCGCCCGTGTAAGCAGTGAGGAATTCGCTCCTGTGAGCTATTTCGTCGCAGACCTGTGGAACGAAATGATTCCAGCATCCACCGCCCAGGAAGTTAACGGTGTCGTCACAGGTCATATTCTTGTCTAGAATCTTAGCGATGTGTTTTTTGAGATCGTGTTCTGCGGGGAGGGACTCAGGTAGGTTCATCCTCCTCTTAAGGAGGAGACGTTCGGGGATCATGTCCGCGTATAGTGCCTCGGCGCTGTCTGCGCCGATGACTCTGAGCATCTCCGCCTTGACCTCTGGTACGGAGTTGGGTATGTAAGGATGAGGCTTACTTACCAAGATCGATCTGCTTTCTAAAAGAACTTCATTAAGCTATATCTATGACGGCTCCGGAGAGGCAGGATACACTATTACAGCGGATTAGTTCAGCTACTTGCTCAGACTCTCAACGGCCTCCATTAGCCGTGCCGAGGCACATACGAACTCAACATTAGGAGCATCCTCGTTAACGCGTTCCATTTTCTCCGTCGACAACTTCGCATCCTCAGATATCCTATGGAGACGATAAACATCGGTCATACACATAACGGATCGCATTTAGTCGCCTCAACCCCCTACTATAAGGAGGTTAAGGAGCGGTGAACAGTATCAACAACTCATGTCGGGTTATGTCTAAATAGGCGGAGGCGATTTCATGCCCCTATGGACTTCGGATTATACATAAGACCCGCGGGCACGTACCCGGCAATGCTCGAGCTTGCAAGATACGCCGAGGAACTCGGCTTATTCGGCGTCTTCCTAAACGATCACTTCGAGGGGCTAAGTGGGGACAGAAAGGAGCCCTACCTTGAGGCCTGGACCGCGATGACTGGGATAGGCTCCGTTACGAAGAAGATCAGAGTCGGGCATATAACGCTCTTCAACAGTATGCGAAACCCAGCCGTGTTGGCGAAAATGATAACCACCCTCGACGTTATTACGGGGGGGCGTTATGAGACAATCATCGGAGCAGGATGGAACGAGCCAGAATACCTGGGTTACGACCTGATGGAGAAGGGGGCAGGTATACCGGAGGCCGGCGAACGAGTCACAAGACTCAAGGAGACCGTCCAGATCCTCCGTGGTATGTTCGATAACGAGGTCTTCAGCTTCGAGGGTAGATACTGGATACTGAAGGAAGCGGTTAACGTTCCACGAACTGTACAGCGACCGATGAGGCTTAGCATAGGGGCGAGGCAGCGGAGAATGATCAGCATCGCCGCGAAGTATGCCGACGGGATGAACGGCAGCGGTAACATGAACGCTATAAAGGGCTACTTAAAGATCCTCGAGCCGGAACTGGAGAAGAACGGACGCAAGATGAGAGACTTCTACTTACATGGATTCACCACAATTACCCCGACCAAGACCAATGCGGAGACTGATGAGCTACTAAAGAAAATAGCGAAGGATAAACCAGAATCAGAGGTCGCCAGCGATGTCTTCGTAGGGACCCCCGAAGTGCTTGTTGAAAAGCTACGCGCCTGCAAGGACCTAGGTTTGAAGATGATGATCGTCATCGCGAGGAGTAGTAATGTGCAAGAGATCAAAGGGACCTGCGCGATCCTCCGCGACGAGGTTTTTCGTCAGCTCTAAACTCCGGTTTCACGCGCATGAAGAGGAGCCTCCAAACCTTTTTATTCGATACGCTGTTTGGATAGCTTACATCTCTTTAGGGAGGATGGAACATGGGGTATTGCTTTGTCGAACCCCCGTGCACGGGGGAAAGCTGAATGGGGAATCGCATTCTTAATCAATAGATTCCCGTCCAAGACCACGAGTTATGGATCATTGATCCGAGGAACAATCGGGGAGGAGTTCATGCATGTATGAAATGACAGGCGCCGAGGCCTATGTCAAAGCGCTTGAGAGGGAGGATGTCGAGTATATTTTTGGGATAACCGGCGCAGCGATAATGCCGATCTGCGACGAGTTACTTAAGTCGAAGATCCGCTACGTTGGCGGGGTCCACGAGCAGGGCTCCACCCACATGGCGGACGGCTATGCACGCGTATCCGGTAGACCGGGGGTCGTGCAGGTCACGAGCGGCCCTGGGGCTACGAATATTGTAACTGGGCTTGCGACAGCGCAGCTAGATTCTTCCCCCGTTGTTGCCCTAACGGGGCAGGTCCCCCTCAGCATGGTTGGCACAGACGCCTTCCAGGAGGTTGACATAATCGGCATCACAGCCTCCGTCACAAAGCATAATATTCAGGTCATGGAGGCAGGGGATATCCCTCATGCCATAAAGTCGGCCTTCTACCTCTCCTCAACCGGGAGGAAAGGCGCAGTCCTAGTAGACATCCCAAAAGACACCCAGACGAACAGGGCTGAGATGTTATTCCCGGACAAGATCGAGTTCCGGGGCTACCACCCAAGCGCTGAGCCGACCCCTCAGGAGATTCACTGGGCCGCGACGCTGCTCTCGAAAGCGCGTAGGCCGGTTATCATAGCTGGTGGTGGAGCTGTAGCTTCTGGGGCTACGATGGAACTCCTCGAACTAGCAGAGATGCTGCAGGCCCCAGTCGCCCACAGTCTCATGGGGAAGGGGGTAATACCAAGTACCCACCCCCTCAGCCTTGGTCTCTGTGGGATGCATGGACGAATTGAGGCAAACTACATAGTTCCCGAGGCCGACGTCCTCCTAGTCGTGGGCGCCCGCTTCAGTGATCGCACCACCGGCTCCCTCAGTGGCTTTGCACCCAACGCCCGGATCATCCACGTTGACGTTGATAGGAGCGAAATAGACAAGAACGTCGATAGTATAACCCGGATAATCGGGGATGCCAAGCTCGCTATCAGGGGTATCCGTGAGAAGGTCGCCCAACAGCGGGCCATGGGGCAGAGGGACGAGGCTCTTATCAAGCGCATTGAGGATCTGAGAAGCCAGACAAATGGTATCAAAGCAGATTCTCCCCTCTCCGGCCCGGAGGTGATCAGGGCTATCAGGAGGGCAATGCCCCCCGATAGCATTGTCGTTACCGATGTAGGGCAGCACCAGATGTGGGCGGCTCAGCACTATGATGTGCGGGTTCCCGGCGAGTTCTTCACAAGTGGAGGCCTAGGCACTATGGGGTGGGGGACGCCCGCCGCCATAGGAGCTAAAGCAGCAAGACCCGACCTACCAGTGCTCAACATTTCGGGGGATGGCAGCTTCGCCATGACGGAGAACAACCTGGCAATCGCAGTCGACGAGGAGTTCCCAGTAACGGTCGTGATTCTGAACAATGGAGTCCTCGGCATGGTCGCCCAGTGGCAGCGCCTCTTCTACGACCGCAGATACAGCACAATAAAGAGGCCGAAGCATCCCGACTTCGCCAAGCTCGCCGAAACATATGGCGCAGTAGGCATAAAAGCCGAGTCGACTCAGCAGATCGAGGCCGCAATCAGGCGCAGCATCTCCGAGAAACAGACAACAGTCATCGATGTCCCCATCGACCCTGAGGAGAACGTTTACCCCATGATCCCGCCAGGTATGGGGCTCAAGGACATCCTCCTAGGAGGCGCTTGAGATGCCGCTACACACCGTAAGCTTCCTCGTCGAGAACAGGCCCGGAGTCCTCTTTAAGGTCTCCAACCTTTTCAGGCGCCGAGGTTACAACATCCAGAGCCTAACCGTCGGTCCCGTAGAGGGGAGCCCATTGAGCAGAATGACGGTCGTTGTAGACGCCGAGAGCCGCGTCCTCAACCAGATAGTGGAGCAACTTGATAAGATGGTTGATGTCGTCAAAGTGAAGCGCCTCGACCCCATCAGAACGGTAAGCAGGGAGTTACTCCTTATCAAGTTGAAGACTTCGGATCCGATGGCGCGGATAGAGGCGGTTAACACGGTTAACGCCTACCACGGTCTCATACTCGACGTGGAGCCCGACATCCTCATAGCAGAGGTCACCGGCCCCACAGATGAGATTGACGAGTTCCTGAAGAAGATCGAGCCGGTTGGGATAGAGGAGATGAGCAGGACAGGCGCTGCTGCCATCGAGAGGGGCAATATAAAGCTCGCCTAACGGCTCTAGGTCTTTCTCATTCCCTACTCCTACTCCATGAAAACTTCCAAGCCTCTGGGTAGGAGTTTTGCCAATTCTTAATACAAGGGGGCTCAATAGTCTCCTCTTATGTGTCAACTCGTCGGATACATCGGAGACAGGCCGATTGCTCCGCTGATACTCAAGGCTCTTGAGCTTCAGGAGCCCTACCTCGCCGCCCACGCCACGGGGATGGGTGTAATCGACTCAAAAGGCAAGGTTCAGATCCAGAAGGCGACGGGGCCTGTCAAGGTTGTAAAAAAGTCGACGAAGATCACCAAACTCAAGGGGAATGTAGGCATCGGTCACAGCAGGTATAGTGCCCTTGCCCGTGAGGACCCCCGATACGATATAGACGCCATGGGTCACCCCTTCACAAACGACGCCTGCGACATCGCCATGATTCACAACGGCGAAATAGCCAACTTCAAGGAACTTTGGGCACGCCTCAAGCCACACCACAAGTTCAAGAGCTATAACCCCGCCATCGACTGGATAACCGACAGCGAAGTCGCCGTTCACATGATCGACGAAGAGGTGAAGAAGGGAGCAAGCTTCGATGAGGCCCTCCGCACAGTAATGCCGAAGCTCACCGGCCAGGTCCTCCTCTGCATCATAAGCGAGAAGGAGCCCGACACTATCTGGCTCGCCAACAGGTGGCAGCCCTGCTACATTGGTGTAGCCAACGAAGAGGTTATGTGGGTAAGCAGCAAGGTCGGCTTCGAGCCGATCAAGGACGAGCTCAAAACAATCTATCAACCACCGAAGAACAGCCTCATCAAGCTGACGCGGGGCGAAGCCAATGTGCAGGTCTTAGACCTCAACTACAAAGTCGCTGATCTTAAGCTTAACAAGAGGATTCTCAAGGAGGGTATCCTTAGCATCCTAGGTATCGCTGACCTCGACTTCTATCGTCTCAAGTACGCCCTCGACAAGACCCACTGGGCGAAGGCCTATGGTATTACCCAGGAGGAGTGGAAGGCTCTACGTCGAGACTGTGGTGTAAGCATAGTCAACCCCTTAATCGAGGTGTTGGATGAACTTATCTATGCGTCTAAGATTGGTAAGAGGATTGATTACAGAGCAGAGGGCTGTTATTCAAAGACGCCCCGCTTCATGTATAACATAATCTAGATTTTTAGTTTCATGCGGCGCGCAAAGCTCAAGCGCTTCTCGTGCTCGATCGGCTAAATAGTACCATACTTTGAATAAACAGCGCTAAGCGTCGAGCCGGCGAGGAGTTCCTTGCGTGTCTTCTTCTCGTTGCTCGCCCTCTCGAGGGCGCGTTCGACAGCCTCCTCGATCGCGGTGTCAGGGACGACCGTGATGCCGTCGAAGTCGCCAACGACGAGGTCTCCCTCTTCGACATTGACGCCCCCGCATCTGATCCTGCAACCGTAACCGATTGCGACGACGCGCCCCTTGCTGCTGATGGGGCGGATTCCTGCGGCGAAGACGGGGAATTTCATCTCTTCTATCTGTTTTATGTCCCTAGCTAGTCCGTCAATTACTGCTCCTGAGGCTCCCCTGCATTTGGCTGCGGTGGACAAAAGCTCCCCCCATAGGGCTGCGGAGGATGATCCGTTTGACGAGACGACCATTATATCGTCTTTCTTCAGGGCGTCGATTCCCTCCAGTTGGAGCTTGAAGGTGTCCTGTTCGGGTTCGTGGATTTCAACCATTAGCATGGTATGGGCCCTACCCACTACAATGGCACATGGGTAAACGGGGCGGATGCCCAGCTCCATGCATTGATTCCTTATCCCCATCCCATCGAGTACATCGGATATCAAACTCGAGTTGAGCTTCTCTCTCACTAAAGCTAAATCGATCTTTCCCTTCTTAACCAAGGCAGTCGGAATAGTATCACCGTTTTAACCTATAACACCCTAATACCTATGAGGGGTTAACCCAAATCCTTTTAGGGGTATAATATTTCCCAGAAAGGGAAAAAATTCGAGACGGTGCCCCAATGGAAGTCAGCATTCAATAAGGGTTAATGTTCCACGCTGCGATTGTTGTCATGCTTCTCATTAATCTCTACACAAATAAAGGTCAAAAACTCGCCCTAAAATGCGATATAATCTTAAGCGCGCGCATAAAATATAATCCTAAATCTTTTTAGGGAAACTGAATTTCCTAGAAGGAGATACGCGGTGTAGAACTTGGAAAAGAAACAGTGGTACACACAAAATATTCAAGAAATTCTAAAAGATCAACAAACTAATGAAACGGGTTTATCTGCTATCGAGGTCGAGGACAGAATCAAGAAATTTGGCTATAACGAGTTAGTAGAGAAGAAACGAATAACTCCGCTACAGATCCTACTCAACCAATTCAAGGATATTTTCGTGATAATGCTCCTCGTCGCTATCGTTGTCTCTGTTGCTGTTGGTTGGTATAAGAGCGGCGGTGACGATTCCTGGAGCGAGTATGCAGACGCCATTACTATCGGAGCCATAGTCATTCTCAATGCGGTGGTGGGTTTCGTCCAAGAATATCGCTCAGAAAAGGCCATCGATGCGATGAAGAAGCTTCAGGCACCACGTGCACACGTTCTACGTGGCGGAAAACCGACGATGATACCTGCAAGAGAAGTAGTACCCGGAGATATCCTGATCCTAGAGGCTGGAGACCATATTCCAGCTGATGCGGTATTATTGGAATCAACTGACCTGATGACAGAAGAGGCTGCCTTAACAGGCGAGTCTTCGCCGGTAAGCAAGAAACGCGGAGTCGTTCCGGAGAATACACCCGTTGCTGACAGGAAAAATATGGTATTCATGGGGACTCATGCCACCTACGGACGTGCCCGGGCCATAGTGACTGGGACAGGGATGAGCACCGAGTTTGGAAAGATCGCGGAGCTAGTACAGAGCGTAGAGGAAGAAGCGACGCCATTACAGCAAAAGCTGGAGAGTTTCGCAAAGAAGCTAGGTAAGATCATCATTGGCATCGTTTTAATAATATTCGTCGTAGAGATCATCAGAAATGGGCTCCAGATCGAGACGATACTCGACTCTCTAATGGTTTCCGTGTCTCTCGCGGTCTCCGCCGTACCTGAAGGGTTGCCCGCGGTTGTCACTATATCGCTTGCGCTTGGCGCACGGGAGCTGGCTAAGAGAAACGCCATCATTAGGAAACTATCCTCAGCGGAAACACTCGGGGCAGTCACGGTCATATGCTCCGATAAAACGGGGACCCTAACCAAGGGCGAGATGACCGTTCGAGAAATCTATGTCGACAACAAAAACATCGAAGTTACAGGTGTTGGCTACGAGTCAAAAGGAGAGTTCCTCCTTGACGGTAAGCGTCTGATGCACGGAGAGAAGCCGAACCTGGACCTGATCTTGAAGACCTCGACACTCTGCTCCAATGCAATATATGATGAAAACAAAATCATCGGTGATACTACAGAGGGCGCCCTCATAGTCGCAGCCGCTAAACTTGGCCTAAACAAGAAGGACCTAGAAACGGAATCGCCTCGCGTTCATGAGATTACATTCTCCTCAGAGAGGAAACGAATGTCAACAATCCACAACTCGGGTGGGAATATCCTCTCTTGTAACGTCAAAGGCGCACCAGAGTTGATTCTTGAGCGCTGCTCGAAGATAACTGTCGAAGGAAAAGTTATCAAGCTCACTGGGGACAAAAGGAAGGAAATCCTCGAAGCAAACGAGAGGATGGCGAGTAAGGCTCTTCGCGTCCTCGGTGTCGCCTACCGGAACCTCCCCGCTGAAGGAGTGGATTCGCTCAGTGAAGATGAGATCGAGAAAGATCTTACCTTCATCGGTCTTCTGGGAATGATTGACCCACCTAGAATTGAGGTAAAAGATGCCGTAAAGAAATGTGACGAGGCGGGAATCAAGACGGTGATGATCACGGGCGACCATAAGATAACTGCGGAGGCGGTCGCGAAGGAACTCGGGATTCTAAAAGAAGGTAGGGTCTTGACAGGCGCGGAGCTCGATGCCATGGATGATGAATCCTATCAAGAAATCGTGAATGACATAAACGTCTACGCGAGGGTTTCACCTGAGCACAAGATCAAGATCGTCAGGGCACTCAAATCGAAGGGTAATGTCGTAGCCATGAGTGGCGACGGTGTCAACGACGCCCCGGCACTCAAACAATCTGATATCGGAATCGCCATGGGTATTACAGGTACCGACGTCACAAGGGAAGCATCGCACATCGTCCTCGCCGACGACAACTTCGCCACTATTGTGAAAGCCGTCGAGGGAGGCCGAACCATCTACGATAACATAAGAAAGTTCACCTTCTTCCTAATGAGGTGCAACTTCGACGAACTGGCAATCATTACGGTCTTCGCACTTGCAGGCTTAGAGCTGCCTCTCACCGCCGCCATGATCCTCTGGTTGAACCTCGTAACTGATGGTGGACCAGCTTTAGCACTGACAATGGATCCTCCCCAGAAAGATGTGATGAAGAGACCGCCACGTGACCCAAATGAGGGAATATTACACGGTAGGTTTGCCTCAATACTTGTGACATTCATACTACAACTAACTCTTACTGGTGGGCTATTCTACTGGCAATACTATATGCTGCCTGGGCCACTCACACCTGAGAAACTCGCCAATGCTAGAACTATGGCCTTTATGCGCGCTTGTCTACAGGAACTTTTCGTTGTTTGGAACTGCAGATCAGAGAAACACAATGCATTCGTTACCGGGTTTACATCAAACAAATTCCTACTAATCGCAGTGTTGGTCTCGATGGCCTTAACCATAGGTCTACCATACTTCGGCGTATTCGGCATGGTGTGGCTAACCAACCCCTTGGACTGGATCATTGTTTTTGGGGCTTCCTTAACCGGATTACTGATACTGCCTGAGATCTTCTATGGCAGAAAGATACTCCGTTGGAAATAACCCCATAATAATCTAAATTTTTTTTTGGAAGTAATTCCAAGTTTTTTCTTTTAACCGTCTTTAATGCATGCAAAGTCGTCGCCTATCAGCTTGTTAATTTATCCTGACCATTCATATCTCCCAACAATATTCAGCCTACATCTCTCAACAAGTAGTCCAACTATTACTTATTCCACAGTTGTCCACCCTGGATAGCAGATTCTCCTTCGATGTCCAAGGTGATCAAGAACCGTCCATGACTTTACGTTATTATCTCCGCTCGTCCAAGCCCGAGCACCAGTTACTAAGTTTCTCCAACGCAATACCCCACCTCCACGCGTGGTTAATCCTCAGTGCGATGCCCTACCAACCTATACACTGTAACTATAGGTAACGTGTCTTGAAATCCCAGTTCTCACGTACAGGCGAGCGGACATTTGGACGAAAACGAGAGAATAGACAGGGAGATGGACGCTGGAATAAAATCGGACTTATGAAGATAATGATTTATAGGAATGGACGAACCTGAACCGTTTTTGGACTACACGTTAGACAAAACACCTCTTTCTAAAATCGGGCACTTGTTAAAAACAAAATTCCATAGCGCATTTGCTTAAACACATTCTTTATTGTATGCGCAACCATAGAAACGCATACAGAAATATGTGCTCAGATAAGATGAGAATAACTCTATGTAAGTGTAGACGCGGAGAACGCCCCCGGGCGCGGTGTAAGCGGATAATGGCGGGTTCGGAGGGATTTACCTAAAATTTTATTCCATC
>CAZIKD010000038.1:0-11930 GCA_964539725.1 uncultured Candidatus Bathyarchaeia archaeon
AGTGACGGACTGGGAGAAGGCGTTGCCTGAAGAGGATTTCTCCAGTCAATCTCCTTTGGAGAGAACAAGAACGGTGCTGGTCTGGGATTACGAGTAAACTAGTAGCATCTCACCCCCATTTTTATTTTAATTCCCAAAAAATCTTATTTACCCAGCACTCTGGGCGTCTAGCTCTTGGCCTCTCCGCGTAGGTGCGCGCGCATAAAAAAACTATTCGCGTGTACGCGCGTCTAGAGACGAATCATAAGCATTAACTATTATCCGCAATAAATACCAGTCATGCTGCCTTCTGATAGACCAACTACCGAGATGTCTCTAGGCAGAACCCTGATTTTCGCCGCTAAACTATACCTGAGAGGGTTCCCCCAATTCTTCTCACCGACGCTTATTCTCTCCGTCACCATGTTTGGGCTACTAACCCTAGTACTAATGCACGCTGTAAATGTCGTAGAAGGCAATCCGACATTCTACGATTCAGCGATGGGTATGATTTCACAATTCTTCATGA
The DNA here is from genome assembly GCA_964539725.1 of uncultured Candidatus Bathyarchaeia archaeon. Classification (GTDB taxonomy): domain Archaea; phylum Thermoproteota; class Bathyarchaeia; order TCS64; family TCS64; genus UBA8941. The sequence continues at coordinate 509 of CAZIKD010000038.1, forward strand.
TATCATCCAACCTACTGGTGCTATCTATACTATACCTAGTCGGGGCATCTCTCGTGACTGGATATAATCTCATCGTCGGCGACGACATCGTCAATGGAAAGTTCTCGGACACCCAACGCAGTCTGCGATCATCACGCAGCGCGTACACTAGAACACTGTTGTTATTCCTAACAATATACTTCGGGATCCTAGCTGGCTCCCTAATTCTGTGGATCCCCGGTGTGCTAGCAGCCATAATCCTACCAATGTCTCTACCTTCCCACTGCATCGAGGGCTCAGATGCACTAAACTCCATCCTACGAGGATACCGCCTCGTAGAGGGTCGCTGGGTGAAGACCCTCCTCCTATTCATTTTAGATGCCTCTATTGCTGGGATAGTTTTTCTCCTAGTCTGGTTCATCCTCATAACAACGACCTTCACCCTCATCGGGGTACAAGGCTACCTCGTCACTCTGCTTATCGTGATGATGAATGCAGCGATTTCGTATGCTCTCATCGAGCCTTTTCTGTATCTGACCTTGCTTAGCCACTATTATTCGATGTATGCTAGGATAGGCCCCTCGCTAGACTATTGAGAAAATTCAAAAACACGCGTGAACCGGCAATTATACGTTCACACGCTCGCAATATACCAGGCAGAGATCGGAGCCCATATCAGACATGCGCGAGCGTTATCCTGAATCATATTCAAGGGCCCCTAAGCGAGTGGGGTTTACTTGTGGCATAATAGTTGCATCACCTTCGCTGAGTTACGCGTACGGATGCCTTAATTAGTATAGGCGTCGAATATGTTCATTTGCCCAAAATCCTCTGGGTTAATTTGAGTCTTAAACTTTAGAGTTTTCTCCTGAGTCGTAATAATCAGCTCGTACCCAGAGACCTTATCGCCGTCCCCCGTTTTCCAACTCTCATCAATCGTCGACACGTTAATAATATCGGTGTTATCGATAGCGTAGTTTCCCGGAGTCTCGTTCAATACCTCCTCAGGCGTTTTACCGGTGTACCACTCAACATAGGCGGCGTAGTCAAGTCGTTTAGCCAACATCTTAACCAATGGGTTGGCTTTCATGGCGTCGATCTTATTTTTCCTTTTTTTCTGGGATTGTTCTTTGATGCTTTTAGTGAGTTTTGCGAATATGCTTCTATGCGTCGTGATTATGAGGTTGAATGTATCTGCTCTCCCGAATCCATAGATCAATAGGAGGTCAGGGACGATCATTTTCACCGTCTCAATCGGGGGAAGGTTCTTCCCCGTTGACCTCATATATGTCGACGTCGATTTGCTGACAATTCCGTCAGCCGCTGCATCAGGAACCTTAACCTCAGGAGCCGCCTCTGGCCTAATCGCAGGGGTAGCTGTTGTTTGGGGAGCTGATATGGGTTTGCCGCATGATCCACAGAACTTCTCCGTCGACTTAACCAGTTTTCCACAATGAACGCAGAAAGGCACGTTTACTGCTATGCTCTTTTGAATAAATAATCTTATCTGGCATGACTATTCTCAACACATGCATTCTGTTTGATTACGCGCGCGTCGTTAGGGCGAGTCGGAGGCGAGCCCCTTCGTCGCGCGCGCTTGCATAATGTTATATACAATGGAACAGATTATTAATTAGGATTCTACTTTCAATAAAGTATAAAAGTTGTCAATGGAACCCCTTAAAAAGTGATGTAAAATGTTGGTTATCTATTTCTACAACTGGAAAGGAACAATGAAAGCGATGCAAGAATTCGAGAAAGAATGGAAGGGTAAGTTGGAGAAGGTAAAGGGCATAAAATTCATTGGTCAGTATACCCCCACAAATGCTTGGAACAGAGCCTGGCTCGTTGAAACAGATAGTGTTGATACTCTGTTAGCTAATTCCGGAACAAAAAACGAAAACGAAGTAAACGCCGAGATGGTCTTCCTACTTTAAGCTATATTCCACTTTTTTTATTTAGTACGCGCGCGTTTCTTGAATGTCTAGGATGAATCAGGTAGCTGTAGCCGCGCACGCGATGAAAATTTAAATCTTTTCAGTGGCCAGAAAAATAGAGGATGATGGCGATAATCTTATCCTGAGTTCCAACCGATACACAATCGTGATTGAAGGCCATCACCTTCGACCTCGGGGGCACCCTCCTCGAGAGCGAGATGGATCTAGAAGGCTATCACAAGGCGTTAGCCTCATACCTTCAAGCCAAGGGATATGCGGTCGAGCCTCAACGACTCAAATCAGCAATCGACACCGCCCTAGCTCACCTCTCAGAGATCCAAGCGGATGGAAGAGAGAAGACATTCGAGGAGGTCTACCGCGAAGCCCTCGGGAGCGTTCAGTTTGAGGCAAATGACAGGACTCTGGGGGAGATTCGGGAGCTATTCAGTGCCCACGGTTCTGCGAGGGTGTATCCTTGTGTGGATCAGTTACTCAGCGACCTTTCAAAGAAGTACAAGCTAGGCATGATAAGTAACTCGATACACTCCACCCCGAGGGAGATAGTCGCTGAGAGGGGTTGGGGAAAATACTTTTCAGCGGTCGTCGTCTCGAGGGACGTTGGGTTCAGGAAGCCGAGGCCGGAGATATTCAGGTACGCCCTGAGTCTCTTAGGCGTAGGGGCTGCGGAGATTTTACATGTGGGGGATCGAGTTGACGCAGACGTCGGGGGTGCTTCAGCGATGGGGATGAATCCCATCTGGATTAGTCATGGTCGCGAGACCACCTGGAGAGGTTTTGTTATTGAAAATATTTGCGATCTGCCAACCTTGCTCGAGGAGATCACAGGGAGGGGTGCTTAGAAAACATGCACGTGCTTCGCAGGTGCCCCCGTGTCGCTGTTAAATAAATGGTTTTTAATACAAGTGTTGCATGCGCTGCAGGGTAGTGTTTTATTTTCATACACTACAACAAGATATTGTGAATGCTTTGGTCAGCGTATATAAGATGCATAAAAAGAAGGTAATTGGCAAGGATGGCTATATTTTAGGTGAAGTGGAGGGCTTGGAAGCTAACACTTCCAACTGGCAGGTCACGCACCTGCGGGTGAAGCTCTCAGATCAGGCGGCGAAGGAGATGGGGTTCAAGAAGAGGCTTAGAAGCTCCACGGTCTTTGTCCCAGTATCATTTGTCTCAGCGATCGGAGATATTGTCACATTAAACAGGTCAGCTCCGGATCTCCGCAGCAGCCAGGATATCACCGAGTGTGAAAACTGAGCAGCGTGTAAGCACGCGCGCGCTTAGCCTCACTTCACGCTACCATAAATCTACGCTCATCATGAATGATACGAGGAAGTGAATGCCTTTGGCTGCACCGAGTAGCGTAAAAGTCACGGTTCTGAGATGCTTCAAAATGGAGGAGGTCTTCAAAGATCCTCCAATCAAGGCCAAGTACAGTGGACCATGCGACGAGTTCAAGGAGGGGCAGGAGTTCCTAATCGGAACAGAAAAGACTCCCCGCATGCCTGAGGGATTCTGCACATTTGCCTGGGACTCCCTCTTCTGGGCGATTATGCTGCTTAGATCCGATGGCGACTTTGAGTTTTATGAGGATCGTGGCGTGGCGGTGTGGTCTTGTCCCGATGGTTTGCGGCCGGTTATCTTCAAGCTTGAGCGGGTATAGAGGTCGACACACGGCATTACTCAATAGCCTTATCCTCACTTCCACCTGATACCCAACCGTGACTTGAATTGTTGATCTATCTTTGCTCCCGCGCGCACTCAAACCCCGTACAAAGAGCTTTGTAGACGTGCCTTTCCCGTCTTCTTTATGATGGCGCGAACGATTTCCTCTCAATAGTCTTACCCTAAGTTCCACCTGATAATCAACCGTGAATTGAATGGTTGACCTAGTTGTGTTACAGAGCAGGTCGTATGTGGCTAAAAAAACTTGCTATTTATCTACTAACTTGATTGCATCCGTTGGACACTTGCTCACGCAGAGACCGCACCCCATGCAACGTTCAGGCTTATACTCCAGGACACCATCCATAATCTCCCGGGCGCCAAACTGACAGCGATCCACACAAATCCCACACAGGGTGCATCTTGATGAATCAGTAACTGAAGCCGTGTCAGATACTAAGATGTGAGGTGCCAGCCCGAACCGCTGTGTAGCTGCAAGCATGTTACAGCAGCAGGAGCAGCAACAACAAATTGAGTTGACCTCCCGATCAGGGTTAGAATCCTTAATCAACACGTAAGCCATGTGTACGAGTCCCTCATCATGCGCCCTTTCAAGGATACCTATAGCCTCCCTCAGACTGATCTCCTTTGATATCCCGTTCTTGATGTTGAATTCGGCTAGTCCGTTCAGGGCGAAGCAAGTGTCAAGGGAGTGGCTGCAATGTTTGCGTGCAGTCCTGCATGTGCAGTCCCTCAAGGCAATTTTGCTCGCTTTCGTCAGGTACTGCTTGGCTTCGTCGAGGTTGAGCACTGTCTGGTCTGCCTTTATCTCAGTGTTTACGGGGAGGGTTATTCCGATATCCACTATCTTCAGTATGTCTTCGAGTTCCTCTTTTGTCCAGTCGTTCTCATAACGATGGCCTTGCTGTTTGTTAGACATGTGTAAGAGTTAATTTTCACCGATAAAAGAGTTCGCTGTTTCTCAACATCTCACTAAGCTTTTCCTAACTTCATTAATCTCTGGGTGTGTGGGTCAAAGTCTTATCCCGATTTTCATCTGATACTCAAGATGCATAACCGAAGTTACTTTAGAATAAGCCTTATTTAACGTACAATAGTCTTATCCACACACACAAGCAAAACCAAGCATCAAACAGATTAACCAGCTAAATATCCGTTAATATGCAGAGTGGAAAATATGGGCAAAACTTTAGTAGCGTACTTTTCCGCAAGCGGCGTGACAAAAAAGCTAGCGGAAAACCTCGCTGAGGCAGCCGATGCCGACCTATTCGAGATCAAACCGAAGACACCCTACACCAAAGCAGATCTGGATTGGACAGACAAAACGAGCCGCAGCACAATTGAGATGAATGACCCAACCTCTCACCCCGCCATCGCTGAAAAGCTCGGCAACATGGATGCCTACGACATAGTATTCGTCGGATTCCCGATCTGGTGGTATATTGCGCCGAAGATCATCAACACCTTCCTCGAAAGCTATGACCTTTCCGGCAAGACTATCATCCTATTTGCTACCTCCGGCGGCAGCGGTATGGGGAAAACTGTGGAAAAACTGCGTCCATCCTGCTCTAATACAACAACTTGGAAAGATAGCAAGTTGCTGAAAAGCAGCGCAGATAAGAAGACGCTTACTGCATGGATCGAAAGTCTGAATCTCAATTAGCAGACAACGCAATACCTCTCCGAGTATGCGAATTCGCACACACGAGACATACACCCAAATAACATAGCACCACACCCCACGCCGCGCGCGCACAGGTTTACTTCGTCACTTTCTTCACGGATTGCCCTAAAGCTAGTCTTAGAGATTTAAAAAAACAAAACTCTATTGAGTTGCACCTGTCATATCGCTTGAAAATATACCATCTAACGAACAGCGGCATTGATCATTCTCCATGTGTATACGGCAACGCCCAAAGAGAGAACCGCTATTAGAATTCTTATAATTGCTTGATCCCAGGGATAATCAATCGGAGGCCCTTGCTGTGAAATGTTGGGTACCCCGTCGCCACTTATATCGACTTTCAAATACTGTAGGGAGCCAAGACAAACTAGCGCAACCAGTAAGCTCAGTATTAAAAGAATTTTAAAGGACGATTTTGAATTCAATGCAATCAATCATTAAATCCTTTATTAATAAAGTATTTTCAGTGGAGAAGCCGTCAACGAGCATTTTAAATGAGCTTCTCTCCGATGCGCGCGCAAGAACGCCTAGAAGATACCGCTAGACATCAACGATTTTATAAGTTATTGAACCCGCTTTGTTTTCGAAAAGGATTCATATGCGCGCGCGAGGATTATAAAAAAGCGTTCTCTAAAGCCGTCCCATAGCCTCATCATCACACCCTCTTTATCTTTCCATAACCCGAAAGGTTCTTTCCGGTTAGCCTCATCTAACGCATAAGAAATCTTATCCAAACTTCCTCCTAAAGTCACACGTCCGAGTTCTAGCGCACGTAACAGAATTCTTAATCTTCGAATACGAGCAAAAATTAAACATTCATTTTTCTGGAATACGTTTTCTCGCCAGCATTATTGTTAGGACAAGCATAACCCCAAGTATTGTGGCTTCCAAGGGGAAACCTGGTACACCTCCCCCGCCGCCTCCACTTGACTGCTGTGCTTGAATGGTGATACTGATGCTTCCAGCCGAGCCTGCGGAGACGCTTCCAGAGCCCGTAGCTGCCAAATAGCCGCTCTTTGACGCCTGCAAGGTATAGCTCCCAGCGGCCACGCCGTTGAAAGAAACCGTGCCATCAACCCCAGAAGTACCAATCAATGAATTCTGTCCAGTGGGCAGACTTGTAGACGATACAGTCGCCCCTGAGATTTTTGCTCCGCTGGAGTCCTTAACCGTGACCACGAGGCTACCGGTCGCGCGCGTGCTCAGTATCACAGCTTCTACCTTTTTGGTCGTATCACCAGTAGTCACCGTGAGAACTGGAGTCAAACCCGTAGTGACGATGCTCGGCTCATAGACGAATGAGGCCACCGTGCCATTTTCGACCTCTATCTCGGGGTAAGCGAACTCAATTGACTCTCCGGCCTTCCTCACTTTGAGGTCTAGAGTGAAATTACCGGACCTGATGCCGTTAACAGTCACCTCATATTGACCCTCAACGCCACTTACTGACGCGTACTCCCCCGATTCCATGGACAGGAATGAACCGACTGTGTTCTCTTCAATGCAACCATATTGGTTGTACCCCAGTACAGAGCCGGTCTCAATGTTTCTTATAGAGAGGTGAGCGTCCGAGTGTATGCTGTAGTCAACACCATCTCCCTCGGTCGCCTCCCCTTCACCAACCTCTGGTTTGAGCGGTTGACCGTCGAGAATCGAAACAACAATCGACTGTACCTTCGTGTTCTTGGTGAGCTCACCATGCATCGAGCTACCGCCGTCTCCATTTGCTATTAGATACATCATGCCTGTACCAAAGGTTGCGCTGGTTTGGGATGCACGGGATGACCACCAAGGTACCTGGCCGTCACCGCTTTCGAATATCGGCCAAAGCACGACCTTCCTTCCCGAAGCTAGCTCAACGTAACTCTCCCTAGGCTCGGCATCCCGCATGTAGTACTTTGTCACAGTAGGGAAACCGTACCCTACAATAGCGTAGTGTTTCACGGAGTCGGGGAACATCGTGGCGTTTTCCGGGGTTCCCACCGGTTTATAGAAGTCGTTAGCTGCATTCACTAATGCGCCTCCGGCGTGGTTGAGGGAGTAGATATTACTGTCGCTGGGAAAGTAATCCTTACGAACATTGTAAACCCATACAATTGTGTGATTGGGCCCATCTTCCATATGTGTCCAATGTTTATCTGATAATAGCCCTCGAGTCTCGGTCAAATTGTGTCTTTTAAAATAATCTCCTGGGTTCGCGTATTCGAATCCCTTGTAGAGCATCGAGTACACTTGTTCTAGACCAAGCATCGTGTTAGTGCTTATATCGTAGATGAAAGGTTCGCGGGGAAGAAGCTCGTAACCCGAGGTGAAGTTCTGGAGAACATACTTCATACGCATCTGGGTGAAGAACGGGTCGGCGAAATTGTAGCCCATCGCCAAAGCGTAGAAAACTTTCGGCGCTCCCCAGAAAGGAGTCCCAATCGATATCAGCGCATCAACCTTAGCTGCCCTCGACGTATCCGAGAGAATATAGGCCCTGCTGATCACGCCACCCATGCTGTGCGCGATCAACACCACCTTGTCGACTCCATTCAACTCAAGAGCATGATCGATGAGATCGTCGAGCGGCTTCAGATGCTCCTTATTGTCGAGCCTCCAATCGTAGCCGAATATGAACAAGTCCTTTCCTTCAACGTACTTTAGGGGAGACGCTTCCAGAGCCGCGATCATTGTCCCATATGTGTCCGCCCATCCACTGCGGATGATATCCCCGTGACTGACGGTGGCAGTCGCAGGGGTTGTGCTAATGTCGTAGGGGGTTTTTCCATCCGCTGCCAACCCAATCCTAAGAAGGATGGTATCTCCTTGAGTTTTCGCCCAAAGTACGTTGTTGTAGGGTATGGGCCAGACTTGGGTGTCTCCATAGTTGAGTTCAGTCCCCGCTATGCCTGGGATGAAAATCACAGGTAAGTGTGTCCTTGGTATCTTATCCGATCGCGTTCCAATCCAGTGGGCCGCAGCATCGTCTCCGTGTCCCCCGTTAAATTCGCTGCCGTCGCCCTGAGGTGGAAGCAGCACCGACATTAAGAAATCTTGAATGATTGGCTCGTCTTGATATACATACGCGAAATTACCTCTAACATTGGAATAGTTTGCACCGTCTACAGTTTCTACAGTAACGGTTCCTAGAAGTGTACCCTTGTATTGAACCCCATTTTGTGTCCATACGATGGTCCCCTCAACAACGTTTCCGGAGTGGGTGAGGACCATTGTGAAGGGTATATCCTCCGCTAGAAGGTTCGAGCTCCAGAATTTGCCCTGCCAAGCCCCAGCCCATGAGTAATCGGGTACCTTTGAGCTAACTTGTGGAAAAGCTGCCGATAAACTACTGAATGAAATTAATACCAGCAGTAAAACTCCTTTGATTTCAGGGAGCTGCCTCATGCAAAAAGGTTGTAGAAAAGACCATTTATTATTTGCGAGCGAAATCCCAAAGATTCTTTCCGGTTAGCCTCATCATACGTATAAGAAATCTTATCCAAACTTCCACCTGACTCTAATCCAGTGATGATTAATGGTTAACTTAGCGTACGCGAGGTGGGGTTATTTTTCCCATTTCTCGCTTGTGTAGTAAGTTTCAGGAGTCCTAATCCTGAAGGGCTCTTTCCCCTCCACCACCCGTAATACATTGTCAATAGCTACTTCAAGCATGTGACGTGAGGATCTAGGGGTTGGACCTATATGAGGCGTCATCACGACATTGTCGAGGCTCCTAAGAGGACTATCTTTTTCTATTGGCTCAGTCTCGAAGACGTCGAGACCCGCACCACTTATCTTCCCCTCCTTCAAGACTTTTATCAGGGCTTCCTCGTCCACCACTGACCCTCTCGATGTGTTGATGAATATAGCTGTAGGCTTCATAAAACCGAGCTCTCGTTCACCTATGAGGTGCCTCGTCTCCTCGTTCTGAGGTGTATGTGTTGTCACGACGTCAGACTCTTTAAGCAGAGTTTCCATGTCTACAAGCTTGCCCCCGAACTGCTCAGCTCGCTCGGGTATAATGTAAGGATCGCACGCGAGTATTCTCATGTTGAACCCGTTCTTCCCGATCTGAGCTACCCGACTCCCGATTGCTCCAAGACCAATGATCCCTAGAGTGCTTCCATGGATCTCTACCTGTCTCTCGATATGATACCTACCCCAGCCCCCATCCCTGAGAAGACGATCATGAGTAGATATCCTCCTTGCCACGTTAAGTATGAGTCCGAAAACCAGCTCTGCCACGCTATTCGCGTTCGCCTCCGCCACATTGCAAATGATGACTCCGTTTTTTTCTGCTGCACTCACATCTATTTGGTTGTATCCGACAGTAGTCGTCTGGATCATCTTGAGTCGCTTCGCTTGGTTGATAATCTCCGCGGACAAGGGAGCTTGTGTGATTATGATATCTACGTCCTCGACCATCGTGGTTAGGACGCCTTGATCATTCTCGCTCGTAAGATCGACCTCGGCCTTCTCTGTCAGCACTTTAAAATTTTTTGAATCTTCGATGTTTTGGGTCCATTTTCTAGATATGATTAGAATTTTCATTATTATTAGGTGTGTTATTTATAGATAAAACGTATACGTTTGTGTAATAGCCTTATCCTCACTTCCACCTTATACCCAACCGTGACTTGAATTGTTGATCTATCTATTCTCCAGTCCGTCTCAAACATGGCTGGAGTCTTGGGAGTTTGCGTAGCTGCGATCTACTACGTGATGAATCTCTGAGACCCGTAGATCAGGTATACAAAATCTTAATTTCTCTACTTGAGTTAACATCAAAACCCATGCTAATATCCAGCTTTGCCTCAATCTTATAATTCTTCGACGGCGGCGTTCTGTCCTTCCTAAAGGATTTCCATATCCCGGCTATGGGATCAAATGGAGCGGTTCGGGATGGGGCGACCAGTTTGAACGGATACGTCAAGACTTGACCAGCGGGATACTCCTTCTCGACGTCGAGTGGGATATTACTCCAGACATGAGTATAATTCATGGTCGTGGACTGTCCCTTGGAATTACGACCATGCTTTGTTTCTCCACTAGTCAACCCAACGAATACGCCCTTACTCTTAATGGGCTTCTCTAACCTCAGTGCGATGGTGCCTTCTATGGCTTCGCTGGGGGAGAACGTCGTCTTATTTATCGTAATATCAATTCCAGACAAATTGCCTCATATACGAGAGCAGATTTTTATTTAATATATTTTTTTCCATTAACAATTTTGATGTGACTGTTTTTAGAGATAATATTATCGTCAAGCGTATGCCGTAGCTAGCAAAAATACGTTTCAAAAGCCTTATCCTGGGTTCCACATGACTCGAAAAATCTTAACCCAAATTTACTTTGGTGTAATCCTCATCTTACGTAAAGCATTTTGAAGGAGGACGAATAGCTTATCCTCGCCTCAACCTGATACTCAACCGCGCGCAACTAATAAATACTAAAAGAGAGAAATAAAAAACGGTTCTACTTTCACCATTCAATGACTGTAGAACTAAATGAGGAGATGCTGACATGATTGTGAGAAGAATCACGTATATGTGCAAGCCTGGGAAAGACATGATGAAATGGATCAAAGCCAACAGCCAAGTACTGCGAGCCGTTGACGGCATGCGTAGAGTCGAGTTTATCAGATCAAGAGAAAACCCCGAAGTCTGGGGCGGCTATTTTTATTTCAATGAACATAAAGACCTGGAGAAATACAAGGACTCGGGTCCATACAAAGACATAGTTAAGAGCTTATCCGAGTACGCGGATATGAAAAAGCCTATCACAGAAGAAATATTCGATTACTTAGAAGTATAGTAGAGATCCATCCACCTTTTTTCTATACACACACTCGCAATCATTAGACGTGAGACTATTTTCGTATGCGAATTATTCCGTCTGACTGAGAATATTTGTGTGTGAGCCATTGCGATACCCTCGCCTCCACCTGATACTCAACCGTGATTGAATGGTTGATACGATAATAATCAAGGCGGATTTAGGCTTATGATCCCCGAGGAATATCTACCTAGCCGCGCGCAACTTAATCACAAGCAAACTGCTATGGGAATAAAAATTCTCAAAAACTTCTTCTTAAATACCGTTAATAACCACTAAAACAAGCTAAGATCATGGTAAC
>CAZIKD010000039.1:0-11843 GCA_964539725.1 uncultured Candidatus Bathyarchaeia archaeon
TTGACTACGTCGTCGAGAAGATGAGAAACTCAGGAATCAAGGTGGGGTCGCTGCGCTTAAAGTACTTGAGGCCATTCCCGACGGAAGAGCTAGCAAGGGCTCTCGACGGGGTGAAGGGAGTCGGCATAGTCGACTTCTCATACAGCCTTGGTTCACCTGGTAATGGGAGCGTTCTCTACAATGAGGTGAGGGCTGCCCTCTACGAAAGTAAGCAACGGCCTCTAATAATGGACTATATCTTCGCAGGAGGCAGGGAGATGACTCTTCCAGAGCTCGAGAACTCCATTCAAGCCTTAATCGAATCGGTGAAGAAGGGTAGCGTGGATAAACCCGTCAGATGGGTCACTGTGAGAGGTGAAGATGAATGAACGACGAGGCTAAACTGATCAGTAAGCTGACCGAGATACCCGAAGAGGATTACTATGTATCGGGGCACAGGACCTGCGCTGGGTGCGGTCCCGCGCTGGGCTACAGACTTGTATTGAAGGCGGCTGGACCTAATACTATAGTGCTGGGTCCAACGGGTTGCATGTACGTGGCGAACGGACACCAGTTCCTTTCCTCCCCCTACGCCGTTCCATGGTACCACACTCAGCTTGGGGCAGGCGGACCGGCAGGTATCGGAACCGCGGCCGCGCTTAGGGCTCTCATGTTTAAGGGGAAGCGGAAGAGGGAGGATGTGAATGTCGTCGTCTATGGTGGCGATGGCGGAATGTCGGACATTGGCCTGAGCGGCTTGTCTATGGGTCTTACCTATGATTACCCACATCTGTTGTACCTCATCTACGATAACGAGTCGTACGCCAACACGGGTGTTCAAGCTTCAAGCACCACACCGTTCGGTGCCTCCACCACTTTCACCCCCTCAGGGAAGATCAAACCTATCGGCAATGAGAGGCTCAAGAAGGATATGGCACTAATAGCTGCTGCACATCCGTCAATTGGCTACGTTGCCACGGCCAGTGTTTCACATCCAGTTGACTTAGTCAATAAGGTCAGGAAGGCCCTCTTCAGCGGTAGGCCTTCGCTGGTTCAGCTGCTGACACCATGCCCAAAGGGTTGGGCATTCCCACCAGAGGAGACGATTGAGTTAGGGCAGATGGCGGTCAAAACAGGGATATGGGCTCTGTGGGAGTACGAAAACGGGCATTTCAGAATTACCTCGAAGCCCACTGCTAGGAAGAATATCAGGGAGTACGTTATGAAGCAGGGGAGGTTCTCTCACCTATGGAGGAATGAGGCAGCCCTCGAATATCTGCAGCTATCCGTTGATGAACAGTGGAGGTATTGGGAGGAGATGGATAAAATAGGTAAGATAATCCTCCCTTGGACCCCTTCCTACAACCGCGAATAATGCGCGCATTAATGAATTCCCCACGCGCGCGAGATGATATGATTAGGTTGCTCTATCAGAGGCGTGGGGCTTATTCGCCTCAGACAGGGAGCTTGATTTTCAGCTCCTTTGCCAGCGAAGCAAGTTCATTCCACGTCTGATCCTCCACGAAAATCCCCTCACACAGAAGCTTTTCCTTCATACGCCTTTCGGGTTCACCCGGAATAATGATCTCATCGTACCCTGGCGCCTTCGGCGAGTTCTTAGTCGTCTTAAGTAATCCATCAACACGCTTTTTGAAACCATCCAGATCAGTAACCTGCCCAACATCAATAACCAACATGAAGATACCGTTCCCCCCATAGAAAGGCCTAGATCTATACTCCTCGCTGTTAGAGACACCACCCCCCGTAAGGGCACCGGTTAAAATCTCAACCAACAGTGAGAGACCGAATCCCTTGTAACCAGCGATATCACCACCCAAGGTGCGGAGGATACCGCCCTTTGTGTACCAACTGGGGTCCGTCGTTGGGTTTCCCTCGGAGTCCATGAATACTCCTTCAGGAAGCTCCTCGCCTCGGGCTTGGTGGACCATGATCTTGCCATTAGCCCAGACCGATGTTGCCATGTCCAGAATCATCGGAGGCTCCTCTCCGGAGGGTATGGCAAAACACAGTGGATTCGTACCCAGCTGTTTCGACTTCCCACCGAATGGCGCAACAAAGCTGTTGGAGTTGACGCTCACGATACCGATCATGTCCTGAGCCATAGCCATCTCCGCGTAGGTGTTGAGGCGACCGATGTGGTGGCTGTTTCTCGCTGTCACTAGGCCGACGACTCCTTTTCTCGCCTTTTCGATGCACACGTTCATCGCGTATTTTGCCACGACTTGGCCAAGGTTCCATCCACCGTCAATGACCGCCGTGGAGGGGGTTTCGCTCACTATTTTTATCTCCGCGCCGGGTTTGACTGCCCCCATCTTGATCCCCTTCGCGTAGATGGGGATCCTTATTACTCCATGGCTGTCGAAGCCGGTTAGGTTGGCGTCTACCAGCAGATCAGCTACGAGGTTTGCGTCTTCCTTCGGTGTCCCTAGGCCGGTGAAGATGGAGGCGCTTAGGGTTCTTAGTTGATTTACGCTTATTATGGGCATAATATCACTTTCCAGGTTGTGTACGTGTTGTGTTTAATCTGCTTTCGAATACAAACAGTTATCGGTTAAATTTTGCGCGCTTGAGCCCCCAATTAAGCTAGTAAATTTTGCGCAGAAGAATAGATTCAGACTATCGCGCATGCAATACCGATTTAAACAAACCCATTACCGAAAATAAGCAATATTACTGCCCAAAACACCCGAAAAGTATGGCGCAGAGGAAGGGATTCGAACCCTTGAGGCTCAAGGCCACTAGTTTTCGAGACTAGCCCAATAACCGCTCTGGCACCTCTGCCCAGAGAAAACCCCTAGTAGCCACCATATTAGTCTTCCCGCAATTTTTACACTATAAAAAGTCGTTTAAAATAGTCTCCATTAATAGCCTCACATATTTTCCCTAAATGGGTGGCGTGAGTTGTCGGCGTTATCAACCTCTTCTTCAACGCTTGGGCGGCCCTCCATGGCTTTTCTTATTGCGTGGCGCATCGCCTTGTAGTTGTTGATGAATACTCTCTGACGGTCGGTTGAGGATGGGTGGACAAACACCTTTGCTATTAACACAAGCTGGTCTGTTGGTGGAAGAATCCCGTCTTCAACGGATTTGGCGACGGCTTTGGCCACGGCAGCTTGTCCAGGCCCGTAGACCATACTGGCTTCCCTCATGCCTTTTACAGGTACTGTTGGTACTACGAGAGTCGGGGGCTTTACTGCCAAGTTGGGTTCGAGAATTGCCTGGGTAGCCTCGCGTTCAGCTGTTGGTCTCACAAGGACTTCTGCGTATGCCTTCCCAACTGGTCCATCGATGTTTCCCATTATCAGGTCAATATGAGCTACTTCCGTCGAGTCGGGGTCGACGAGTGCCTCACCTGTCCGCAGTGTGAATTGTTCAATTATCTCAGGTGTTAATCCGACATTATAGAATCTCTGCAGGAGTGGCTCCTCAGGTAGGACTCTGAAAGTTATAGGCTTCTTCTCAACGAGTCCGAGGTTCTCCAACTCGATACGGAACTCTTCCCTTAGCTCGTAGCTTACGGTGTCGCCAAGTATGATCGGCCTCCTCGTGTTACCAACCTTAAGACCCATGAAGTTGAGGCAGACCTTGGGTCCTTGAGCACCAGTTGCGACGATATGGCGGGTAAACTTTTGTATCTTCCTCATAGCGATCCTCGCTTCCTCGATTTTGCCATCTTTCATCTTTCTGTAGATGTCAAGCCATTGGGGTGCGATAACGTTGGCGCTGGCGAGGATCATCCCATTGGCTCCAGCTGCTAATGCTGGAAGGACGACTTCATCCCACCCACAGACGATGTCGATTTTATCATGAACCTTCTCCAGCACAGACATCAGGTACTTGAGGTCACCACTGGAGTCCTTCAAAGCTACAATATTGGAAACCTCAGCGAGGTCCTCAACCACCTGCCAGGGTATGTATTGGTTTGTAGTTGGAGGAATGTTGTATAGAACAATAGGAATTGCAACGGCATCAGCGATAGCGAGGTAGTGATCATATATCCCTTTTCCCCCTTTAGGCTTCATGTAATATGGATTAACGATTATTGCGGCATCGGCCCCAACATCAAGGGCATGCTTAGTAGCCTCAATAACGAGCTTCGTCGAGGTGTCGCCTGTACCAGCTATGACGGGTATACGTCCATTTACTTGGTCAACACAAACCTCAATAACTCTCTGGCGCTCCTCGTGTTTCATCTGTGAGAATTCGCCGGTTGTTCCACAGGGGACGATGCCGTTGATTCCTTTTTCGATCAGCCACTCTATAAGGTGGCGGAATGCCTGCTCGTCGAACTCCTCATTTTTATCGAAGGGTGTTACGACTGCGGGAAGCACACCTTCAAGCTTAAACCCACTGACTCGCGTCATTCAGATCTAGAAGTACTTTGGGTCGTCGTTTTATAAAGTACACATATATCCCATTGGGGAAATTGATAATATCTCCGAGTTTTCGCGTGCGGAGACATTGAATACTCTCGGCGTGCGCGAGTCGACTCAGCTCTTCCCATTGTTGAGCCTTTTAACGCCGTCCCAGCCCTCTTTACTCTTCGTCTGTATGAGGTCGAGGGCCTCCCTGCTTGAGTTCAGTTTGGGTTGGCTCTGCCCCATCTGTCTAAGGAGATACTCAGCGGCACGGAGGGTCTTCCTGCTAAGCTCGGAGTCGGCTAGGTCTGCAATGCTCACGATGAGGGCCTCCATTGTCTTAGGCTTGATGGGGCTGACGTCCCCGTGGTGGGAGGCGACGACGTGAACGACGTCGACTGGGAACCCGCGCTTATATAATTCGGCGACGAGGAGGGTCAGGTGATCGATCTTCTCCCCCAAGGAGGAGCTTATGTAGCTACCGTCGCCGCGGGGTTCGTAGGTATAGCATTTCATAATATCGTGGATAAGGGCGCCTGCGAGGACTATGTCCCTGTCCACTTTGCCCCCATAGATTCCCTCGACGAGGTCGCATAGGGTCAAACTCAACTTTGTGACCCCGATAGTGTGCTGGAGGAGGCCTCCGCTGTAGCTGTGGTGCTGATATGCTCCAGCTGGGCACTCCTTCACCAATAAACACGGGTAATTGAGGTCGAGTTGGGGGTTCCTGATTAGGTCAATGACCTTAACCCTGAGCGACTTGTCCTTGATCTTTGCCGCGAGCTTCTCAACCTCATCCATCATTTCCAGAACCAGCGGTGAATCCTAAAGATTGGACAAGAACCGTTTTTAAATTTATCCACCCAAGTCTCTCCGGGTATCGCGCGCGCTCTTCATTTTGGTGATTATGGCGAGGTATGCTTCCTCGGGGTCGCTTATCCCCTGGACCATCGCCTCGAAGGGGCAGTAGATACGCCCGTCTCTCTCCTTAATGGCGGATACCTCCCTCCCTAGATAGACCACGACGCCTCTCTTCTCAAGTAGATCCCTAGCCTTCGCCGTTATGACCCCGGCGTGTACCTCCGCTGGGACCGAGTAGAGCATTAATAGTGCAGCGGCGCGTCCCACTATCTTATCGGCTATTACTGTGCCCTTTAGCTTCTCCTTGCCTAGCTTTTCTATTGCCTCCAAGTGGGGGCGTATACCCTTGCTAGGGCTCGAGAATATGATTTCGGTGTGCCTCCAGATCATTAGGCTCATCCCTGAGCGGTCGAGCTCGGCTAGGTAGGCGTCCAAGTCGTGACGCCAATCATGCGGGGTCCCCGTTTAAGTATCTTATCCGTTGAAGCATCACCAGCGACGACTGGTTTGTGTTCAGAAACTACTTATAAATATCCACCCGGGAACAACAGCCATGCACGAGTGGGCTCTAGCTGAGGGAGTTGTCAAGACAGCCGAAAAGTTTGCTGAAGATCAGGGAATGGAAGAGATCACAGAAGTTAAGATCATGATTGGCGAACTCCAGCAGGTTGAGCACGAGATCATTGAGTTCGCCCTCGACCAGCTCAGGACACCAAGAATGAAGTCAGCTAAATTCGTAATCGACGCAGTCCCAGCCCGATTCAAATGCAGGAAATGCTCTCATGAGTGGTGGTTGAACATCGGGAATCTCGACAAGGAAACCGGTGAGGCGATCCACTTCGTCCCCGAGATGGCGCATGTCTATCTCACCTGCCCCAACTGCGGGAGCCCTGATTTCGAGGTTACTGAAGGGAGAGGCGTCTGGCTTGCCAGTATAAAAGGGAGGAAGGAGGAGTGAGTGACCCCCGCCTCGCCATAATCCCGGGCAGATTCGATAAGGTCAAGAGGATCATAGCGGTCTCAAGCGGCAAGGGGGGCGTAGGGAAGAGCATGGTCGCTGTCGCCCTCGCCCTCAGTCGCAGGGCCCACAATCACAAGGTTGGTCTCCTCGACCTCGACTTCACTAGCCCCAGCACACACATCATCCTCGGCGTTGAGGGGCTCTACCCCGAGGAGGAAAAGGGGATCACGCCGCCTGTAACTCAAGGCCTCTCATACATGAGCATTATACACTACAGCACTGACGAGCCCGTTCCACTAAGGGGCGTGGACGCTAGTAATGCTATCATAGAACTACTAGCCATAACCCGTTGGGAGGAGCTTGACTACCTCATTATCGACATGCCTCCCGGTATCGGCGACGCTACCTTAGATATGCTCCGCCTTATACCCCGAATAGAGTTCCTCGTCGTTACTACGCCCAGCCGGCTTGCATACGAATCCGTCAAGAAGCTCCTCATCCTTCTAAAAGACCAGAATATCCCCCCCATAGGCGTCGTGGAGAACATGGTATTTGAGCAAACGGGCTACATCAAGGAGGAGATCCATAAGATAGGTTCGAGATATCTCGGGATCATTAATCACGACGCCTCCGTCGAGGCATCCATAGGCCACCCCGATAGGCTAAAAAAGACCTGCTTTTACAGACAGGTTGAGAAGATGGGGGAGGGAATCCATGTTACTTCTCTTTCTTCTTCCTCGCTTTCTCCTTGACTGGAAGGATTATCAAGAAGGCGGCCGCGCGCGTTACGAGTAAGTCTCCCCCAGCTATAAGCAAGCTTACTACTCCCCAGAGAATGAACACCCGTAAGGAAGCCAACGGGCGCGCGTACTCGCTAGGTATGCGAGCAGCGCTAGGCTCCTAAGCTCTCCCGCCATAAGGCGGGATGAGAGCAGGCATAACCATGAGATACGCGTGCATCACCCCAATGGTTTGTCGTAACGGCCACCGTGCTGATGTCACTGTGCTTCAAAGTCGATACACCGATGAATAACTTAGCTGGAATGGGTCTCTATTTAACCAATACCTCCGCGGCGTCAAATTCTTTAACGTAGACCCCGTATAGGATATAGAGATGTCGACAGCCAAGCTCAAGAAAGACGTTCTTAACCACCTGCAAGTTAAGCCCCTCAGCCTGGCCGAGCTCGCGGCCGCGATGGGGCTCAAGGAGAAGCGTGTATTCCGCCTTCTGCGGAGCCTATTCGCAGGAGGTGAGATAGCCTCGAACCGAGGTCCGGATGGCGCCAGGAAGTACCGTACGACCACCGAGGAGGAGAAAGCGGCCACGAAAAAGGCAAAAGAGGGCGATGAAGAAGAAGTCGACGAAGACGACGAAGAAGAAGAGGACGAGTAGCCTACTTCCTTCTACGCTTAGCTTCTTCAAGTATCTTCTTTATCTCAGTCTCGTCGATGTCGAGGTTATTATTCGCTTTCAACCGCCTCTTCACTTCATCAAGCGGAGCTCCATCAGCGGCGACCTTCGGTACTATATTACACATATCCTCTGTGTAATTCCAGGGGAATACGACCCACCGCCAGCTAATCTCGTCCCCGTAATAGTCTGGGATGAACTTACTACCGTTTATGTGGCGAAGAGTCGCTGTCTTCACTACGAGAGGGTTCATTGTCTCGACATACTCCTTGGCGACCCTCATGCTCTCTCCGGTGTCAGTGATATCGTCAACAATGAGCACCCTCTTACCCCTTAACTCTATTCGAAAAGGGTACTTGATCTGGGCAGAGCCGTCTGGGGTGGCAGTGATGCCCCAGTGCTCCACTTTTAAGCTCACAAGATCCTTCACACCGAGAAAGTCGCATAGGACACGGCTAAGTACCCAGCCGCCTCGGGCGAGGCCAACCATGAAGTCAAGCCTGAACTTAGATGCTATGATTTTGTCGGCGGTCTTCTTAGATAGTTCGTAGAAGAGGTCCCAACTCATGACCTCGCAGTCGAACTTGTCTGACACATTTAGTTGAATTGGGACCCAGGGGATAAAACGGTTCGGGTCGCTACGCACAGAATAATTTAAGAGAGAGGCTCCGAATCTTCGCATCGGTGAACCGTGGAATGACGTATTGCTCGAAATGTGGAGCTGAACTGCCTGAGGGAGGAGGATTTTGCCCTAAATGTGGAACGCCTGTCCTATTTGCTGGGGTAGCGTACCGTAGGGACCCAACTGGTTGGCACGTTGGCAAGGTGTTCGCTCTCATCTTCGGGGGCTTCATGCTGCTCCTCGCCTTCGGCCTCCTCATGGGAGGAGGGGCGATGCTTTGGACTCAGACCGCCATCGCTGATCAGAATGGATACATGATGACCAACCCCGCACACCTCAGCGTGGCGAGCTATGCTATAGTCCAGAGCGGGATCGATGTGCACATGAATGGGGGTTGGATGATGAGCCCCTCGAACCGAGACATTATATCAGTGAAGATAACCGCCACCTCAAACAACGGAAAACCCATATTCATAGGGATAGCATCTCAGCAGTACGCCCAGAGCTATCTAAATAACGTCAACATCGATAAGCTGATCTCCTACGAGTGGGTGACAAATAGGATGAGGGATGATAAAGGAGTCCCCGCCTACCAGACGATACCTGGGGGGACACCCTCATCCCCGCCCTTAACTCAGTCTTTCTGGGTCTCCCAGTCATCGGGTGCTGGGACGCAGACCATCACCTGGACTCCATCTATGGGTGAGTACTGGGTGGTCGTCATGAACACTGATGGTTCAAAATCTGTGGACGTTAACGTACAGATCGGCGCACGTGCGACCATTCTTACCTGGATAGGTTGGGGCATGCTCATCGGCGGCCTAGTGATCGCGCTAGTGAGCGTCATTATCCTCTACTTCGGCGCCTTCCGTCGCCCATGATCCCGGGAACCCTTTTTAAGAACCGGCGCACCTCCTTCTTGAAAGCGCCCAAGGAGATATAACCTTGGGCACCACTGAGGATGTGAGCAAGTTTGGAGAAGGACTATAAGTCAATGCTCGATAGGGCGTATAAGGATCTGCCAGTGCAAACAAACTTCATTGACAGGTTCGCTGTCCCACGGGCAAACATAGCACTCCAGGGCCGTAAAACCGTCATAATAAACTTCAAGGAAATCGCCGAGCAGCTCCGCCGAGAGCCCGACCATCTTCTCAAGTACCTCACCGGCGAGATGGCGACGCTGGCCAATTTCGATGGAAATCGTGCCCTCTTCCAGGGAAAGCATAACGCCGAGTCTATTCGCGGACTGATCGACGCCTATGCGAAGAAGTACGTCATCTGCCCGGTCTGCGGCCGCCCCGATACCCAATTAATCAAGGAGAAGCGTCTCTGGTTCCTCCAATGCGAAGCATGTGGCGCGCGTAGTAGTATCGGCACGAGCTGAGAGATATGAGTGAGGTCTACCTCCGGACGAGTAAACATGGGAGGGATACCCTCGTCGCGGTCTGCGATGCAGAGCTTCTAGGTCAGACTCTAAAGGGCGGACGCGTCCCCTTCAAAGTCAGCGAGGAGTTCTACATGGGCATACCTGGCAGTGTCGAGGAAGCCATCGAAGCGATGCGTCACGCGACAATCTGCAACCTCGTTGGAAAGCGCATAGTCGAGGCTGCCATCTATAAGAAGCTAGTTCACGTTAAGGCTGTCATCTACTTAGGAGACGTTCCCCACGCCCAGATTGTTAAGTTCTAGCCTGTGAAACGTCTTATACATCGAATAAGCTCTGTAACTCGGTGCAATTCTCGTGAATTACAGGATCAAGGACATCGAGCTCGCCCCGAAGGGTGAGTTACTCATCGAGTGGGCACGGGATCATATGCCCGTCTTAGCTCTCATTAGGAACAAGTTCGAGGTCGAGAAACCCCTGGCTGGCGTCAAGCTTGCTGCGTGCCTTCACGCGACGAAGGAGACCGCCGTCTTAATCCGGACCCTCGAGGCGGGGGGAGCGCAGGTCTCCCTCTGCGGCTCCAACCCCCTCTCTACACACGACGACGTGGTTGCTGCCCTCGCCGCTACGGGGACAACGGTCTATGCGTGGCGTGAACAGTCCAACGAGGAGTACTACTGGTGCCTGAACAAGGTCATCGATCAAGAACCTACCGTCACAATGGATGATGGCGCCGACCTCGTCAACATTCTCCACTCTAAGAGGACCGAGAAGCTCAAAGGGGTCAAGGCGGGAAGCGAGGAGACGACGACCGGTGTAATCAGGCTTCGTGCTATGCACAAGGACGGCGCCTTGAAGTACCCAATAGTAGCGGTCAATGACACCCCAACAAAGCACATGTTTGATAACCGTTACGGCACTGGTCAGAGCACGATAGACGGCATCTTACGCGCCAGTTCTGTCATGCTAGCGGGAAAAGTCTTCGTCGTCGTAGGTTACGGGTGGTGTGCCAGAGGAGTCGCCACACGCGCTCGGGGTATGGGTAGCCAAGTAATAGTCACCGAGGTCGATCCAACTAAAGCCCTAGAGGCCGTTATGGATGGGTTCCAAGTAATGCCCCTCATGGACGCCGCTAGGGTGGGCGACATCTTCGTCACTGTAACGGGCGACACGAAGGTAATAGACGAGCAGCATCTCAAGGTGATGAAGGACGGCGCCATGCTTGCGAATAGCGGCCACTTCAACGTAGAGATCAATATTCCCGCCCTCGAAAAACTATCGAGGGGGAAGAGGAGGATGCGCCCTGACCTCGACGAGTACCAGCTCACGAGCGGGCGGAAGCTCTACCTCCTCGGGGAGGGGAGACTCGTTAACCTCGCCGCCGCTGAGGGGCACCCCAGCGAGGTTATGGATATGAGCTTCGCTGACCAGGCCTTGGTCGCTGAGTGGATACAGAAGAGCAAAGGTCTCAAAGTTGGTGTCCACGATGTCCCCAGGGAGATAGACGAGATGGTCGCCAGCATCAAGCTCCAGTCCATGGGTGTCAGGATAGACGAACTCACAGCGGAGCAGAAGAAGTATCTCACAAGCTGGCGCGAGGGCACAGTTTAACTCATCATCACGCCCTTCTCGGTCCTTTCCAGTATCCCCCTCGACACCAGGTAGTCGAGGGTTTCCTCCGTCTCTCCACTGCTGTATCCCTGCTTCGCCATCTCCCTCACAAGCCAAGCGGTGCCATACTCGAAGCCGGGTATTCTGATGATGCGGAGGAGCTGGTTCGTGCACGCCTTGATGCGTGTTTCACCGCGTTGAATAGTACCGTTAAGGGTCTCCTCCTTTGTGGATAGGGGGCGGGCGTCGATGCCAAGCTTCTTCCTTACGTAATCAGGAAAATCCCGCGTCATGGTGCCGCCATGAAACGTGAGGACCCTCTTCGGTTTACATCGGCGAATGAATCCTAGGAGGCTCTTAAAGTCGGCGTGGTCGCTGAGGGCGAAAGCCCTCTGGCGACCCCCGAAGAGTACCGCCCACCCAGAGGCGAGGGCAGGCTCTAGGTTCTCGTAGGGGAGCCTAGACCCCTTCGGTGAGATGATGGCGCACTTCCCACCCTCGATGAGCTCTTCTCCCTCGCTGGACTTGTAGTCATAGTACTCAAGACTGTGGCCAAAGTCCTTGTAGACATCACTCACCTTCGTAGCGCTTTTCGCAGTCACTATGGGGAGCTTTGTTAGGCTGTTGAAGATGCG